>CBDUBB010000283.1:0-3773 GCA_965365265.1 uncultured Flavobacteriaceae bacterium | reverse complement strand
AATAAAAGTGCTGAGCCTGATTCTGACGAAACACGTGAATTAATCGAAAAACATCATTGTTTTCTGCTCCAATTATCCCCAACAGCCACAATTCCACCTTGGATATCATATCGATCAACGAGAACGGGTAGATCCTTTTCTGTCCCCAGAACCTCATATCCGTTTATTTTAGTACCTTTCTCCTTAAAGGAGTCCACAAAGCCCACAGGTGAGAACTCCGGGCTCCTTTCAAGGGTATCGAGGACAACACTGCCGTGACCCGAGGCGCCAAAAATGAGGACATTCTTCATTCGAAAGTGCATTTCATCGATGTTTTCATACCGTTCATCGATAAATCAAAGATAGAGAAAATTTCGTACGCTTCGGATTTTTCGCTTAAATTCAGTAAAAACCATACATTTATTGAAAAAGAACGGATGTTGGTTTTGACCAACTACCGGCAAGTAACCACTTCCTATGGAACTCCCTAATGAAATAGTCCTGAGACCCCGCTTCCAGGATGTGTTTCCGGAATGTGCAGGCAACATCCTGGAGCGCCTGGAAAAAGCCGCCCGGGAGCCATTCGTGGTCAAGCGGCTGGACGACCACCTCTTTATCAAATTCAACGATCGGGAACGGCATTTCTGGTCCCCCCAATTGCAGGTAGAAGTACTGGACGAGGAGGACGGGGCCTGCCGCGTCTATGGGCTTTACGGGCCAAACCCCACGCTCTGGAGTTTTTTTATGTTCCTTCACTTCGGGGTTGCCACCCTTTTTATCATCCTGGGGATCTGGGCCTACAGCAGCGCCTCCCTGGGCCGCCCATACGGCGTCCTGGTCGGGGGAATGGTATTTATGGTGGTACTGTGGTTTGTATTATACGCCTTTGGGCGTGCGGGGAGGGCAAAGGGAAAACCCCAGATGCACGAACTCTACAACTTCTACCGGGAGGCCCTCAGGGCCTGATCATTTCGGGTCATAGCCAAACCGCCTGAGCTGGCGGGAATCACTCCGCCAGTTCTTGTTGACCTTTACACAGAGTTCCAGGTATACCTTTTTATCAAAAAAGGTCTCAAGGTCCTTTCGGGCCTCGGACCCCACCCGCTTCAGGGCGGAACCCTTATGCCCAATGATGATCCCCTTCTGGGAATCCCGCTCTACCATGATGACGGCCCCGATGCGGATGAGGTCTTCGCCTTCCTCAAAAGCCTCCACCTCGATCTCCACCGAATAGGGGATTTCCTTTTTATAGTGCCTGAGGATTTTTTCCCGGATGATCTCACTGACGAAAAACCGCTCGGGCCGGTCCGTAAGCTGGTCTTTTGGAAAATAGGGAGGCGCCTCAGGCAACAGCTCCAGGATCCGGTCAAAAACGGGCTTGATGTTAAACTGCTCCAGGGCGGATATAGGAAAAATCTCGGCCTGCGGAAGGATCTCTTTCCAGTAGTCTACCTTTTCTTCCAGGGTCTGCTGGTCTGAGGTATCTATTTTATTGATCAGAAGGAGCACAGGCACCTTTGTTTTACGGATCCGCTCTAAAAACGCCTCATCCTTAAGTCCCTTCTGCCCTATCTCCACCATGTAAATAAGCACATCGGCATCGTGCAGGGCGGACCTGACAAAATCCATCATGGACTCCTGCAGGGCATAGGCCGGTTTGATGATGCCCGGCGTATCGGAGATCACCATCTGAAAATCTTCTCCGTTGACGATCCCCAGGATGCGGTGGCGGGTGGTCTGTGCCTTGGAAGTAATGATTGAAAGGCGCTCCCCCACCAGGGCGTTCATAAGGGTGGACTTCCCCACGTTTGGGTTCCCGACAATGTTTACGAATCCGGCTTTATGTGCGTTCATGCTTCAATTGGCTAAAATAGCGTTTCATCTCCCGGTTGACCCTGGGGGCCAGGTACAGCACCGCCAACATGTTCGGGATGCACATCAGGGCATAGGCAAGGTCGATCAGGTTGATCACAAGGTCCACAGAGGCCACTGCGGCAAAGGTAATGGTGGCCACATAGTAGTAGTTGAACCATTTCCCGATCCTCGGGTTGGTGAGAAAGGAAAGGCACTTTACCCCGTAATAGGAATAGGTAAAGAGGGTGGAAAGGGCAAAGGCGGCCACGACCAGCATAAGCAGCACATCCCCGTAACCGAACAGGGATTTCTCAAAAGCGATCAGGGTCATCAGGATGCCGTTGCTCTCAGCCTCCAGGTAGGCCCCGCTCAGGAGGATGACCACAGCCGTAAGCGTACACACCACGATGGTATCGATAAAAGGCCCAAGCATGGAAACAAGGCCTTCCTGTATGGGTTCCTTGGTGCGCGACTGCCCGTGGTACATGGGCGCACTGCCCAGGCCTGCCTCGTTGGAAAACACGGCACGGCGTACCCCAAGGATCACCAGCCCCCAAAACCCCCCTGCCATGGCGGTTTTAAAGTTGAATGCCTCCGTTACGATGAGTTCCAGGGCCGGAAAGATGCCTGAGGCATTGTTGACCATGATGATAAGCACCGCCCCGAAATAGAGCAAAACCATAAAGGGGACAATGGCCGTCGCCACCCGGGCGATCTTTTTCAACCCCCCGAAAATTACCAGGGAAGTGATCACTGACAACACAATGCCAATGATTCGTTTCCAGTTGAATTCCCCCAGGGCGGCCAGGTTGGCGTCCGGCTCCACCACATTCATAAAGGTCTGGGTGAACTGGTTTACCGTAAAGACCCCAAGGAAACCCACCAGGCCGGCAATGCTGAAGAAGACGGCCAGTGGACGGGCCCCCTGCCCGATCCCTTTGGTGATATAGTACATGGGGCCGCCCTGTAGGTTGCCCGCCTCGTCTGTGTCCCGGTACATGATGGCCAGGCTGCAGGAATAGAACTTAACACACATCCCGATCAGGGCGGTGACCCAGATCCAGAAAATCACCCCGGGACCCCCCATATAAATTGCGATGGCCACGCCTGAAATATTCCCAAGCCCCACGGTGGCTGCCACAGCGGATGATAATGCCTGCAGGTGACTCACTTCACCAGGGTCATCAGGGTCGTCGTATTTTCCAGCCGTGATCCCGATTGCGTGGCGGAAATACCGGTAAGGCCGAAACCGGGAATACAGGACCAGGAAAAGCCCCCCGCCTACCACCATGACCAGCATGGCCCACTCGGCATAGGGGATCAGGTCGGAGAGAAACTGGTTGATATACTCCATAAAGGCAGGTATGAGACCGAAGGTAGGGATTTTCGGAAAAAACAAAACAGGACCCCACAATTAATAAATCCTACGCTGTTTGACAAAACCAATAAACCGTTGTATATTTGCCGTCCACATCGCGGGGTAGAGCAGTAGGTAGCTCGTCGGGCTCATAACCCGAAGGTCGCTGGTTCGAGTCCAGTCCCCGCTACAAAGAAAGCCATCGACGTCAATCGGTGGCTTTTTTCTTTGGGGAGCAAGCCAAGCTCGCTTGAGCTTGCGGACAAGGGAAAAAGCCAGCACCTCGCGCCAGCGAGGGCTGATGGCTTTCTTTGTAAAGCCCACCCCCAGGCCGCTTTGCGAGCGAAGCGAGCAAAGCAATCCAGGCCCCCCAGCCTGCGGCAAATCTCAAATAACAAATTCCAAATTCCAGAAAAAACTCAGGCGAGGTGAACGGCTTGGCTAGATAGCTCCCTCCCGATAGCAATCGGGACCGCTTTTCGAGCGGAGCGAGAAAAGCAATCCAGGACCCGCATTGGATAGTTGGCAGTTTGCAGTCGCAGCAGACAGTTACGTGACACTCTATTCCCTATCCTGTGAGTGT
>CBDUBB010000282.1:0-3790 GCA_965365265.1 uncultured Flavobacteriaceae bacterium | reverse complement strand
TTCTTAAAAATTTGTTAATAAAGTCGAAATTTTGTATTTTGGTGTTCAACACCAACCAATTACAACTGATGAATTCGGCTGAAAAACTTCAATGGGCCCGGCTGATAGCTGTTGCCGGACTACTGCTGATTACCGGGCTTCTGGTCCTGATCGCAGATGATCTGTCTTCCTACTGGCCCACCGATATGGAGCGGGAACTGGCGAGTTCCCTGGAAGTGGTTTCTTCCTCCCTGGTCGGCAAGTAGGGATATAGCTTCTCCGGCATCAGGCATCCCTGTTTCGGGGGTGTCCTGTCTTTTTTATATCTTGCAGTACTTTGAAAACCAATCTGATACGTATCGGCTTGGCCTTTTTGACGGCACTAGTTCTCTGGTCCTGCCAGTGGGGACGTGCCGGAGAAACCTCTAAAAATGGGTTTCCCGAGATCAAAAGGGACCTGAAGGAGATCCGCTCCGAAGGAAAACTGCGCGCCCTGATCGCCTACAGTGCCACGGGGTACTTCCTTTATAAAGGACAGCCCATGGGATACGAATACGAACTCCTAAGGCGCCTGGCAGAAGACCTCAACCTCGAACTGGAAATGCGCGTGGTCGGCGACCTGGACCAGATGCTGGAAATCCTGCAAAGCGGACAGGTGGACCTGGTAGCCCACGGGCTGGCAATCACCCGGGAGCGCAAGGAGGAGGTCGCCTTCACAGACTATCTCTACCTGACCAAACAGGTGCTGGTCCAACGGAAGCCCGCCAACTGGAGGCATATGACCCTCGACCAGATCCGGGCCTCCCTGGTAGTGGACCCGGTGGATCTGATCGGGGACACGGTCAGCGTCCGCAAGAATTCCTCCTACCTGAAACGGCTTGAGAACCTGTCCCGGGAAATCGGCGGCCCTATCGTTATCGATACCCTGGAGGGAAACCTGTCCACGGATGAGATCATCAAGATGGTGGTGGACAAGCGCATCAAATACACGGTGGCAGACCGGAACCTGGCCCATATCAATGCCTCGAGCTACCCCATCCTGGATGTAACTGTGCCGGTGAGCTTCTCCCAGCGAATCGGGTGGGCCGTAAGGAAAAATGCGCGTGACCTGCAACAGGCAGTGGACCAGTGGCTTGCCAGGGAGAAAAAGTCAGACGAATTCTACTACATCTACAATAAATATTTCGAAAACCGGCGCAGCTTCAACCGGCGTATCCGAAGCGAATTCTACAGCCTGGCCGAAGGACGGATCAGCCCCTATGACAGCCTGATCAAATCCCATGCTGCAGACCTGGGGTGGGACTGGCGCCTGCTGGCTTCCCAGGTGTACCAGGAGTCCCGATTTGACCCCAATGCGACGGCATGGACCAGTGCGCGGGGCCTTATGCAGCTGATGCCTTCCACAGCCGCGGAACTGGGTGTTTCCGACCCCTCCCAGCCCGATGAAAGCCTGGAGGGCGGGGTGCGGTATCTCAAACAGCTCGGACGCGCTTTCCAGACCATCCCGGACTCCCTGCAGCGCACAAAATTTACCCTGGCCGCCTATAACTGCGGGCTGGGCCATGTACAGGATGCGCAAAGGCTGGCCGAAGCACGGGGGCTGGACCCAAACTCCTGGGACCAGAACGTGGACCAGATGATCCTGGCCCTGAGCTATCCGAAAAACTACAACAATGATGTGGTGGAGTACGGGTACCTGAGGGGGGTGGAACCCTACCGGTATGTGAAGCAAATTTTTGAGCGCTATGCGCATTACGAATCCCTGATACCCTAACCGATATAGGGCATTCCCCAGGTTGCCTGGTACTCTTTGAACGGGTTTCCTCACTGATGCTTTAAGTCAAGCTGCGGGCAACCCAACGGATCAGCTCCTGATCCACCTCCCCCCTGGAACGCTGCAGGGATTCTCCAGCCTAAAAACGGTATTCCAATACATATTTTAGCGTATCTTTAAGTGTTCTGACCGCTCCCCTATGAAGCGCAAAAAACTGGTTGTTATTGGCATAGTCGCTTTCCTGCTCCTCCTGGTGGCTGTTGGCCGCAACTGGTTCCTGGAACCCATACTCGAAAAATCCCTGGACCGGTATGCCCGGGAAAAGATCCGATTCCTGCAGAAGACCCCTACCTATAAATTCACGTATGAGGACCTGGACCTGGATCTCATGCAGGAGCGGATTACACTGCATAATTTCAGCATGAAGCCTCTGGAGGAGTTCAGGGAGGCCTTTCTAAAAGGCGAAAATGAGGTCAGATCCATAAAACAACTCGCCATCAATGAAGTGACCATTGAAGGGGTTGGGCTGATGAACTTTCTTTGGGACAAGACCATCCAGGTCAGTGCCATCCGGATCGATTCCGTTACCCTGGACCTGCTCCTGTCAGGGACGGGCAAAAAGGCCGCAAAGAAGGAAAACAAACCACCCGGGCTTTCCCTGGAAGGGATCCGGCTTCCAGGCATACGGGAACTCGCCCTGGGAACGTTTGAGGTGGGAAGCTTTACCATGCACCAGATGAATCTTGACCCGCGGGATACCCTCCTTAGTTTTACCTCTGCCGGGGGGCGCCTGGAAGGATTAGGGGTGAAAAAGCCGTCCAAGGAGGAGGGGTCAGTTTTTCAGGCTGATCTGGAAGATCTTACCCTGTATCTGGATGAAGAAAAGCTGGACCTGCGGAAAAACCTCTATACCATGGGATTCCGGAACATGGAATACTCCTATGCCAAGCGCAACCTGCATGTGCGCGACCTTTTGTTCCGGCCCCGGGAAGCAAAAGACAGCTTCCGCCTGAAGAACAGGTATAGCTACGAGATCTATGAGGCGACTTCCACCGACCTCATCCTGGAGGATTTTGACCTGAATGCCTTTCTTGACAAAGGGGAATTCCTGACCGAGCGAATGCTGATTGACAGCCTTCGCCTTGAAATCTTCCGTGACAAATCCCTGCCCTACAACACCCAGGCAAAAGCACTGATCCACCAGAAGCTCTCCCAGTCCAGCTTCCCCTTACATATAGGGATGATCGGTTTTCGGGATGCCTATCTCAATTACGTGGAGCAGGTAAAACCGGGCACCCCGCCCCTGGAGGTGGATTTTTCCGATCTGGACGGGAGGATTGACTATGTTACCTCCCTGCCGGACAGCCTGGCGGCTCCGAAACCCCTGGTAATTCAGCTTAATGCCAATCTCGACCAGGCGATCCCCATAGACGTACGGGTAGAAATGTCCTATATGACCAAGCGCTTTACCGCAAAGGGTCATACGGAGGGCACCACGGATTTTTCCAGCCTGAATAAAACAGTGCTGCCCGCCATAGGACTTCAATTCAAGTCCGGGCGCCTGGATGGCCTTAAATTCCAGATGGCAGGAACCCCATCTGCCCTAGACGGCAACCTGACCCTCCTGTACCACAACCTCGAGGTGGAGCTCTATAAGGAAAATCACGAAAAACGAAAGACCCTGTCCTGGGCCGCAAATGTCCTGCTTAAAAGATCGAACCCCAAACCCAACGGGCGTACCGTGGTAAGCGAAATCCATACGGAGCGTGTGCCCTACAAGGGCCTGGGGAACTACCTCTGGAAAGCGGTGGAATCCGGGCTCATCAATTCGCTGAATCCGTTTGGGAAACACAAGGTGGTGAAGAAATAGTATTTAGTGGGCAGTGGAGAATGAATACTATGCGTTCAAGGTTCTGGCAAAGGAAGGGCTTGTAGAAAATTTTCAACACTGTCATTTCGAAGGAGGGCGTGCAACGACCGACTGAGAAATCTCACCAAAGGATTCCTGCACTACTTCATGGGATTTCTCACCCCGCC
>CBDUBB010000281.1:0-3793 GCA_965365265.1 uncultured Flavobacteriaceae bacterium | reverse complement strand
GGTGGTCCTTGAAAATTATGCGTTCCCCGGCGGTATGATGATCGGAACCGACTCACACACCGTTAACGCAGGTGGCCTGGGTATGGTGGCTATCGGGGTAGGAGGCGCGGACGCCGTGGACGTCATGGCGGGGATGCCCTGGGAGCTGAAATTCCCAAAATTGATCGGGGTGAAGCTGACCGGAAAACTCAGTGGCTGGACAGCCCCCAAAGACGTGATTCTCAAAGTAGCTGATATCCTCACTGTAAAGGGGGGTACGGGCGCCATTATCGAATATTTCGGAGAAGGGGCCACATCCATGTCCTGTACCGGAAAAGGCACCATCTGTAACATGGGGGCCGAGGTGGGGGCCACCACATCAACCTTTGGATATGACGATTCCATGGACCGCTATCTGCGGGCAACCAACCGGGCAGATGTAGCGGATGCCGCTCGTGAAATTGCTCCCTACCTGACTGCAGACCCCGAGGTCTATGCCAACCCTGAGGCCTACTTTGACCAGGTAATCGAAATCGACCTTTCCACCCTGGAACCCCATTTGAATGGCCCCTTTACTCCGGATCTGGCCACTCCTATTTCGAAAATGGCGGAAGCAGCCCGTGAAAATGACTGGCCGGTCCGGGTGGAATACGGACTGATCGGTTCCTGTACGAATTCATCCTATGAAGATATCTCGCGCGCTGCCTCTTTGGCAAAACAAGTGGCGGACAAGAAACTCAAGACCAAGGCAAATTTCACGATCACCCCTGGTTCGGAACAGGTGCGCTTTACTATCGAGCGGGATGGTTTTATAGACACCTTTAACAACATCGGGGCCACTGTTTTTGCCAATGCATGCGGCCCCTGCATTGGAATGTGGGATCGCTATGGGGACAATGCCGCCAAGGGGCCGAGGAATACCATTGTGCATTCCTTCAACCGGAACTTTGCCAAGCGGGCGGACGGAAACCCGAATACCCTTGCCTTTGTAGGGTCTCCTGAACTGGTTACTGCCATTGCAATTGCCGGCCGTCTCGACTTCAATCCATTAGTGGACACGCTGATCAACGAAGACGGGGAGGAAGTACGGCTGGATGAACCCCGGGGCTATGAATTGCCACCGGAGGGGTTTGCCGTTGAGGATGCCGGATATGTCGCCCCGAATGAGGATGGGAGCAGTGTGGAGGTGATCGTGGCGGAAGGCTCGGAACGACTTCAGCTGCTAGACCCGTTTGAACCCATCAGGCCTGAAGAACTAAAGGGAATGAAACTCCTGATCAAGGCGTTTGGCAAATGTACTACTGACCACATTTCCATGGCAGGACCCTGGCTCAGGTTCCGCGGGCATCTGGATAACATTTCCAACAACACACTGATTGGTGCTGTTAATGCGTTCAACAAAAAGACCAATTTTGTAAAGAACCAGCTTACAGGTGAATACGGCGGCGTTCCAGATACCCAGAGGGCCTATAAGGCAGCGGGTATCCGAACGTTGGTGGTGGGCGACCACAACTACGGGGAAGGCTCCTCCAGGGAGCACGCAGCCATGCAGCCGAGGCATCTTGGAGTGGCGGCTGTACTGGTAAAATCCTTTGCCCGGATCCACGAAACAAACCTCAAGAAACAGGGGATGCTCGCGCTTACCTTTGCCAATGAGAGTGATTACGACCTGATTCAGGAGGATGATACATTCAATTTCCTGGATATCGATTCTTTTGCCCCGGACAAACCCCTGACTATAGAAGTGGTTCACTCTGACGGCAGCAAGGATACCATCATTGCCAACCATACTTACAACCAGGCCCAGATAAGCTGGTTTAAGGAAGGTTCGGCCCTGAACCTGATCAAAAAACAGAGCGCTGCAGAAGCCTGATTTGCGCTCCGAAAAGCCCCTGTCACTGCAGGGGCTTTTTTGTTTCACTAAGTTCCTATGAAGATCAAAAAGAAGACCCTGCTCAACTTACTGCTGATCCTGTTCGTGCTGTCCTTTTTTGTGACACCCCTGGGATATTACGGCAAAATAGCCCTGATGCAGCTCTTCTCAACGCCTCCCAGGGTGGTGGCTGCGTCGGAACGTGAGAAACTACCCTTCTATGACTGGACTCTGAAGGACGCCAACTGGGAATTTTTCAATTTTGAACGCTCCAGGGGGAAGGTGGTGCTAATCGCATGCTGGAGATCCTGGATCCTGCCAAGCCTGCCAGAACTGAAAGGGATTCAGGCTTTGTATGAGGATTATGGGGACCAGGTGGATTTTTATGTCCTCACCGACGAGGAGCGGGCCCCCGTACAGGCTTTTATGGAGGAACACGATTTTACATTTCCCGTCACCTATCTCTATCTGGAAAGTGAAAGCCCGGTGGCATCTGACCAGGCGCCCCGATCGTACTTAATCGACCCCGAAGGCTTTGTGGTCATTGACCAGGAAGGGATAGCCGACTGGGATTCGAAACGGGTAAGGGAATTGCTGGACGACCTGCTCAGGACTCCCTGAAGCCCCTCTCACTGGCAATGACCGACCCTACAGCCCTTGCCTGTGCCATGAATTACTTCTTGAAATATTTGAAGGGGACAAAAAGCATTCCGAAGCACTCCCCATCTTCTTTTCCCAGGTGCTTGTGGTGGATTTTATGGGCCCTTCGGATCCCGCGGGCATACCAGTTATTGGCATTCCGGAACATCTTAAAACGCTGGTGGATAAAGATATCGTGTACCAGAAAATACGCGATCCCATAGGCCAGTATGCCCAATCCTATGGGCCAGCCCTGC
Organism: uncultured Flavobacteriaceae bacterium; assembly: GCA_965365265.1. GTDB lineage: Bacteria > Bacteroidota > Bacteroidia > Flavobacteriales > Flavobacteriaceae > Robiginitalea. The sequence continues at coordinate 1,045 of CBDUBB010000281.1, read as the reverse complement.
CAGAAATCTGTATTCACGGCAGACATAATGAATGACATGCTTACAACGGCATAAAAGATAAAGAAGGCATCATTCCGTTCAAACCAGGAATCATGGTCCTTCTTGTGATGGTCCCTGTGGAGGCTCCATAAAAATCCGTGCATGATGTACTTATGCGTAAACCATGCCATGAATTCCATAATACAAAAAGTGGCCAAAAATATTCCGATCCAGATCAGTGCTTGCATAAACTAAACTAAATTTAAACGATATCGTACATATGATCGCGCCAGCAGCCCTACTTTTTGGTAGTTCGGTACCCGTACCCTGGAATTTCTGATTTCCATAGAGGGCAGCCTGCGCAGTTTGTTGAGTAACTTACTGTAGTATCGGTACGCCATATATACCCCGAATTTGGATTCGCTCGGGAGTCTGAGAATACCCTCATACCCCTTCCGGAAATCCGCTTCAATCTCCGCCACGATCTGGGATTTGGAAACTTCATCCAGTTCAAGCAGGTTCGTGTTCGGGAAATAGGTGCGTTCCAAACCGTCATAATCCGCCTTGAGGTCCCTGAGGAAATTTACTTTCTGGAAAGCAGATCCGAGGGCCATGGCAGACTCTTTCAGCATCTCGTACTTTTCCATATCCCCTTTTACAAAGACACACAGGCACATCAGCCCCACCACATCGGCAGATCCATAGATGTATTCCCGGTACTCTTCCTCGGTTTTGTAAACCTTCTTGGAGAGGTCCATACGCATGCTTTTCAGAAAGGATGCGACCAGGTGATGTGGAATTCCGTATTTGTGGTAGGTTTCCTGAAATGCATTCAGGATGGGGTTCAGGCTGATCTGATTGGTCAGTGCGTGCTCCAGATCGTCTTCAAAACGATCCAGAAGGTCTTTTTTGTCATATTCATGAAAGGAGTCCACAATCTCATCGGCGAACCGGACAAACCCATAGATGTTGTAAATATCCTGTCGGATACTCCCGGCCAGCATCTTGGTGGCCAGGGAAAAAGAGGTACTGTACCGGTTGGTGACCAGTTGGCTGCAGCGAGCGG
>CBDUBB010000280.1:0-3836 GCA_965365265.1 uncultured Flavobacteriaceae bacterium | reverse complement strand
GTCTTTGAGACTCCGTTGGGCAGTAGTAAGATAAAGGAATATGAACCCGCCTACCGAGAGGCTATTGAAGGTGCCTTTGCCGTACTGGTGGGGACCGGACACGTTTATACCCCTTCGGAAGCAGGGGTTGAAGAGGGTCCTGTCCCACCGCCAACCCAGGCGGAGCGGCTGCTTCACCCTCAGGCCGGCAAGGCTGAACCCGCTGCTGCGGAGGCAGCTGCGGCAGCAGTTGCAGTGGAAAGAGCAATGGCCTCTGAAAAGGACTCCACGCCCCCTGAGCTTTGGTATGCCCAGGCTGTTGATAATGGCTTTCAGTTGGTTGACAGCACACCCAGCGTACAGATGAAGCTGGTGAAAACATCCCAGGAAAACACCTTCATTGCAATGATAGATGATGCACCCATGGGCATGGTCTATATGAAAGATGGTCAGTGGTGGCACGAATACTACGAGGGGGGAAAAGTGCAGGTGCGCAAGCTCAGCATCAAATTTTAAAGGTCGTATTTACCTTTCCACCGATTTTTTAAGAATTCCCGGATCCCTTCTTCCCGTTTATTCTCCCCCGGCCTGTAGAAAGAAGCCCCGGAAATTTCTTCAGGCAGGAACTCCATTGGAACGAAATTCCCCGGATAGTCATGAGCGTAGGCATAGGCTTCCCCATACCCGAGCTCCTTCATCAATTGGGTGGGTGCATTCCTCAGGGGCAGGGGTACATCGAGGTCCCCGCTGTTGCGAACTTCCTGCTGGGCTTTTTTTATGGCAGTGTAGCTGGCGTTGCTTTTTGGTGAGGTCGCCAGGTAAATAGCACACTGGCTTAGGATGATTCGGGCCTCCGGATACCCGATGGCCTGCACGGCCTGAAAGGCATTGTTGGCGATGACCAGGGCCGTGGGGTTAGCCAGGCCGATGTCCTCTGAGGCTGAGATCAGCATCCGGCGTGCTATGAATTTTACGTCCTCCCCGGCCTCCACCATCCGTGCCAGCCAGTAGACGGCGCCATTGGGGTCACTGCCCCGGATGGATTTAATAAAGGCGGAGACGATGTCGTAATGCTGTTCCCCGGTTTTGTCGTACCGAAGGGGTTGCTCCTGAACCACCTTCCCAACACCCTGATCGGTCAGAACTACCTTCTCCTGGTTTTCGGAGGAAACCACAAGTTCGAAGATGTTAAGGAGTTTCCTTCCGTCCCCCCCTGAAAGGCGCATGAGCATATCCGTTTCGGCCAGGTCCACATCTTTGGATTTTAGCCATGAATCCTCCCGCATGGCACGGTTTAGAAGGGCCAGAAGGTCCTCTTTGCCCAGGGATTTGAGGATGTATACCTGACAGCGCGATAGCAGGGCCGGAATAACCTCAAAACTCGGGTTTTCAGTGGTTGCCCCAATGAGGGTAACCCATCCTTTTTCGACTGCACCGAGGAGGGAGTCCTGCTGTGACTTGCTGAACCGGTGAATCTCATCAATAAAGAGGATCGGATTTTTGGTGGTGAAGAGCCCTCCGGTCTGCCGTGCTTTATCAAGCACTTCCCGAATATCCCGTACCCCGCTGTTAATAGCGCTAAGGGTATAGAAGGGCCGGCCACTTTCACTGGCGATCACCTGGGCCAGGGTGGTTTTACCCGTGCCCGGAGGACCCCAGAAGATCATAGAGGGAATCGTACCCTGACGCATCTGACGGGAAAGCGCCCCTTCCGGGCCTACAAGGTGTTCCTGTCCGATTATTTCCTCCAGGCGCTTTGGTCGTATGCGTTCTGCCAGCGGTTCATTCATGGAATTAAAAATACTACAATTCGCCATTCCCTCATAAGGGCATTGTGTATTCCCTTGGAGTTTCAGAAGGTTTGGTGCTAACTTGCAGGTATGACGGAGGAATCACATTACCGGTTTACCGATGCAGTGGTTTTGGTACCCCTTGCATTGCTGCTTGGGATCTGGGGGGTATATTATGCGGAAATGCGGCTTGGGGTAAATTTCAATACCTGGGGTATCTACCCCAGGACCCTTAAAGGAATCCGCGGCGTTTTTACCTCCCCCTGGATCCACGGTTCCCTGGAGCACCTCTACAACAATTCTCTGCCCCTGGTCATCCTGAGCGCCGCCCTTTTTTACTTTTACCGTAAGATCGCCTGGAAAACCCTTTTCCTGGGCATACTCTTAACCGGCCTGATTACCTGGGCCATCGGCCGGCCCTCCTTCCATATCGGGGCCAGCGGCCTTATCTACGTTATGGCCAGTTTTATTTTTTTCAAGGGGATCTTCACCCGGTATTACCGTCTGGTCGCCTTGTCCCTAATCGTTGTTTTTGTTTACGGCAGCATGTTGTGGTATATTTTTCCGGTGATGGATGGGATTTCCTGGGAAGGGCATTTGGGAGGTTTTGTCACCGGCCTTTTTTTAGCTGCTGTCCTGAATACCCCCGTCCCCGAAGCACCCAAATTTGTTTGGGAGTCCGAAGAATACCAGGAGGAGGACGACCCTTTTATGAGGCATTTTGACGCTGAGGGCAACTTTATCGAAGACCCGGATTCGTCAGAGGAAGAATCCCAGGAAAAGATTCGCATCCGATACCATTATCGCAGGAAAGACGACCGCTAACCGAATAGGCTAGGGGGAAGTTCGCTGCCGCACCACTTCATAGAGGAAAACCCCGCAGGCCACAGACACATTGAGGGAGGCGATGGAGCCGACCATGGGCAATCGTGCGGTCCTGTCCACAACCTTGAGCACGGCTGGGGATACGCCTTTTCCCTCGGAACCCATCACGATGGCCGTGCCTTTGCTCAGGTCTGTATCAAAAACAGAATCTTTGGCTTTTTCGGTGGCGGCTACCACGGGGATCCCGCAGGCCTGAAGGTAAAAGACGGCATCCTTGATATGGGGTGTTTTTGCCATGGGCAGGTTGAAGACTGCCCCTGCAGAGGTCTTTATGGTATCTGCGGTAACCGGGGCGCTGCCGCTGGCAGGTAAGATAATCCCGTCAACCCCTGTGCAGGCTGCAGTGCGTATAATGGCCCCCAGATTTCGCACATCCGATACCCCGTCCAGCAGCAGGAATAGGGGAAACTCCTTTTCTGCGAGCGTCTGGTCGATTAATTTCTGATAGTCCAGGAATTCTACCGGAGAGATTGTGGCAACCGCCCCCTGGTGGTTCCGGTCCCTGAAACGGTCCAGGCGTTGCTCCGGCACATAACTGATACGTGCCCCGCTTTTTCGAGCTATCCCTTGTAATTCCTGAGCTAATTTTCCCTGAAGGCCTTTCTGGAGGTAGATTCGGTCAATTGCTTTCCCGGCCTGAAGGGCCTCTATTATAGCGCGAATACCGTATATGTGGGTCTCCTGATCCATGGTCTAGGAAGTGCTGATGCAGTCAGATAGGAGCTAAAACAGACTGAATTCAAATATGTGAAAGCTCAAAATCCTTCCGGTCTGAATTTTAAAAATAGCCATTAAACGAGAAAAACAGCAGAGAAACTGCTTAGTTCCCCAGGACTGCCTGGATCTCGGGAGATTCCGGCTCGTAGGGATATCCCCTCCAGAAAAACCCTGAACTCTTAAATTTCCAGACGACTTCCTTCTCCCGGGTGACCTCCCAGAATCCAAAATTACCTTCGGTAATCAGGATATTGCCATTCGGTAGCGGGATGGCACCCGAAACTTTTGGGGAATACAGCTCAGGATCCGTAAAACTCCAGATCACTTCGGGTTCGTTGTCCGCATTCGGGGATAGTTCGTAGGCCGCAGGCAACTGTAATTCATAGACCCTGGACTGTCCAACATCATTCCCGTTTGAAAAAATAAACATTTTCCCGTGGTCCGCTCCCTTTAATGGGTTGGGAA
>CBDUBB010000279.1:0-3884 GCA_965365265.1 uncultured Flavobacteriaceae bacterium | reverse complement strand
GAAGGTAGTCTGGTGATGGCCGGTCCCGAAACTCATTTTTGGGGATATCACGATATCATAGGGAATGCCTTCCGGAGCCGGGTGAAAAGGAGCCCGCACCACACACAGGTCCCGCACGCGGATAGGGTCGTAGTGCTTTTCCCATTCCGCATTCCAGTTCCGGGGTTCAATCCATTCGGTTTGCCAGGCGACCTCCCAGTCCGGGCTATGCAGGTAGGACATGGCCCGAAAGGCATTTTCATCCCAAAAGGACTCCTGTATATAGGCATTCAGGCCGGTTTCCGTCTCCTCAAAGCTTTCAAAGCCGAGTTCCGAGAGGGCTGCAATGAAGATCTCCCGGGCGGGTTCAACCGGGTTCAGTTCGAGGGTACAGCGCAGGTATCGCATAAACAGGGATGAATTATCCGAAAGCCTTGATGATGGCAATAAAATCATCTGCCACCAGGGAAGCCCCCCCGATCAAGCCTCCATCCACGTCGGGCTTGGAAAAGATCTCGGCTGCGTTGCCCGGCTTTACGCTCCCTCCGTAGAGGATGGACACCCCCCCGGCCACGGATTCTGAATACGCGTCTGCCACCTGTTTGCGGATAAAGGCATGCATTTCCTGGGCCTGTTCCGGGCTGGCCGTCTCCCCCGTCCCTATGGCCCAAACGGGTTCATAAGCCAGAATGAGTTGCTGCCAGGCGGTTTCCGGCAGGTCGAAAAGGGCATTTTTCAACTGCTTTTCCACCACCTCAAAGTGTTTTCCATCGTACCGGTCTGCGAGTTCTTCCCCAAAACAAAAAATGACCTTCATCCCCTTTTCAATGGCCTTTTTAACTTTTTTGGACAACAGCTCGTCATCCTCCTTGAAATAGGCGCGGCGTTCCGAATGCCCCAGGATGACTGTTGTCACCCCCACGGAAGAAAGCATATCTGCAGAGACTTCCCCCGTATAGGCTCCGCTGTCCGCAAAATGCATGTTCTGGGCGGCTACTTCCACCGGAACGCCCTGGAGTTGCGCCACTGCTTCAGGCAGGTTCACAAAAGGGGGAGCGACCATCACGGCCACACTGGTCTGCGGCAGGTGGGCTACCAGGTCCTTCAAGAGGGACCGGGTCCCTTCCAGGTCTTGGTTCATCTTCCAGTTTCCGGCTACGATATTAGTTCTCATAATTCAGCTTGTTTTTGTTTTTGGCGTTCCTGAAATTCACTGACTTCCTCCAAGGTATATTTCCGGTAGGGTACGCCTTCCAGGATGTCAAGAGCGTATTCCTCAATGGTCTGGCCGTATCCCGCTTCTTTCCGGCGATCATTCACCCGGTCCGGATCTTCTATGGGCCAGATCAAACTGACCTCTTCCGGGGTACCCCAAAAATACGTCATGGCCTGGGTTCCGTATTTCTGTGCCAATCCGCGGTTCATCAGGGATCGGTCCAACATCGTGGCGTACAACCGGTACGGCAATTCTCCGGTTTCCGCGGCTATTTTTATCTGCGGGAGGAATTCGTCAATCCGGTCCGAATGCTGGATCACATACCAGCCGGTGAGGTTCGTAGGCTCTCCGACCAGGCTTTTGCCCGGATACCCGTATCGGGCCATGACCGAATCGATATAGACGATATTCTGCTGATCGAGCTGCCACTGCCTGCCCATATCCTCCGGGGTCATGTTGTTCGACCGGTATTTCTGGTCCAGCAGCTGGATGCTGTCCAGGCTTTTCTTCAGTTCTGACAGGTATCGGTCAGATTCCGGGATTTCGGGAATCTGGAGATCTTTGAGATCGTTGTAGTGGACCTTCTGCAAAATAGTCCCCGCCTTAAGCTTCAAAACCCCGGGGTTCGAACGGACAATGGTCTTCAGGGCCGTCATGTCTGTGAAATAAAAAGGGAATTCCAGGTCATACCGATCCCGAAGGGCATCGGTCTCCTCCCGGGAGGAAGCTGACATGCCCACCACGGAATACCCCTGTGCCAGGGCGGTCTCGGTTACTTCCCGGATCTCTTCAAAGGCCTGCATCCTGCTTTTTCCCAAATCGTAGGCAATGACCAGCAGGACATTCGGTCGCTGCAGAATGCCAGCTGCGAGGTCCACCCCATCGTACTCCATGGTCAGATCGTGGATGGGGGGTTCATATCCGGCCTGCACCTCACGTGTCCCTTCAAGGTCGATGAATTCCCCCTCTACCTGGGGATAATCCCCCAGGGTGGTGATGATTTTTTCTTCCCCCCCTATCCGGAACTTCCAGTCGTATTCATAGACAGGTTTGGGCGCATCCTCGGGAATGCGCATGCCCTCGGGTATATTGGCCCCCGCACGATAGGGGCGAAAATCCACGACGGGAAGGTGGTTCAGGACGTGATTCCCGAACCAGATACAGGCCAGCAGGGCGAGCAGTGTTGTCCACATCCTCAAACGCGGGGTTCCCAGGGGTTTGATGAATTTTTCACCCGCCAGCAGGATCAGGATGAGCACCAGCAGGAAAACATCCTTGCTGAAGGACTGCCAGGGGGTCATTTTGACCGCGTCCCCGAAACAACCGCAATCGGTAACCTTGTTGAAATAGGCCGAATAGAAGGTCAGGAAGGTAAAGAATACAATGGTGGCCAAAAGCGTCCAAAGGGTCAGGCGGACCCGGTACCCCAGCAACAGGGTCACCCCCAGGATGACCTCGAGGATGACGACGACAAGTGCAAAGGCCAGGGCGTATGGCTCCAGGAAGGGCAGGTCCAGGACAGCCGGGCTGAAATATTCCTCAAGTTTGAAGGAAAACCCGAGCGGGTCGTTGAGTTTGATCAGGCCGCTGATAATAAATAGGACCCCCACCAGGATCCTGCTCATAGATACGAGGTATTTCATGAGTTGGAATCAGTTTCATTTGCGCCTTCTTCCCCCAGGTGGATCAGGGCAAAAATGGCATAGTTAATCATATCCTGGTAATTGGCCTCCACCCCTTCGCTGACCTCGGTACGGCCTTCATTGTTTTCAATCTGCTTGACGCGCAGGAGCTTTTGCAGGATCAGATCGGTAAGGGAGCTAACGCGCATATCCCTCCAGGCCTCTCCGTAATCGTGGTTCTTGGCCTCCATAAGGGCCTTGGTTTGGGCGATATGCCTGTCGTACAGGTCAAGGGCTTCACCCGGGCTGAGATCGGGCATCTCCACTACTCCTTTTTCCAACTGAATCAGCGCCATGACCGCGTAGTTGATGATCCCGATAAATTCGGGACGTTCTCCTTCGGCCACCTTCCTCGTGGCCTTCTGCTGTATGCTCCGGATCCGCTGGGCCTTGATAAAGATCTGGTCTGTCAGGGAGGGCAGCCTAAGGATTCTCCAGGCGGGCCCGTAATCGTTCATTTTCTTTCGAAACAGCTCGCGGCACCTGCTGATAACCTCGTCATAGGCTTGGGAAGTTTCCTTCATAGAATTTGTGTAATTTTCCGCCGGGGAGGACCCCCGCCAAAAGTACCATTTTATATACTCTGTACAACATTCCAAAGGTATCGATTTATGACGATTTGCTGTAAGGGGGAACTAATAGACCTAAGCCGCCCAAGGGTAATGGGCATCCTAAACTGTACCCCGGATTCCTTTTTCGACGGGGGTGAATACTGGGATCCCTATGTGGCATTCCGGCAGGCCGAAGCCATGCTGAAAGCCGGGGCAGATTTCATCGATGTAGGCGGTTACAGCTCCCGGCCCGGGGCCCCGGATGTGTCGGAAAAGGAGGAATTGAAGCGGGTGTTGCCTGTCATAGAGGGGCTGGTAGCGGAATTCCCCGGGGTTTGCATTTCCGTGGATACATTCCGCTCGCAGGTTGCACAGGAAGCCCTGGAAGCCGGTGCTGCCATGGTCAACGACATCAGTGCGGGGCTGAGGGACCCTGATATGCTTCCGCTAATCGCA
>CBDUBB010000278.1:0-3893 GCA_965365265.1 uncultured Flavobacteriaceae bacterium | reverse complement strand
AGGCTTTTATGGCTGTGCTGAAACTAAATGACTAGCCTTCTTGATTCCCAAAAACTTTAACGGGGCCTTCTCATCAGGTTTGGTTGTGGAGTGAAACAACCTCATTGCCTTCCGCGTCCGGATCAACAATTTTTCCGAGATATACCAGTTTGTATCCCTTCCCTATGGTTTCTTCTGACCGGTTGAAGGCTGGGATTATGTGAAGTTCTCCATCCGGGGATTTAATGAATAAAGGCGCGATGTCTTCCTCGGACAGCATGGTGTCCATCAATTTCTTAAAATGAGCCTCGTTCTTTAGCGAGATTTCATGAATCACCGGATACTTCCGGCTGGCCTCCATGAGCCGGACAAAATCGTTGGTCTGTGAAAACAGCTCCTGCTTGGCTTCCAGTTCCGGATCTCCAACCTCATCGCTGTCCAGGATGCGAAAGGAACCATTCTCTCCAAACTGGTCCCGGAATTTCTCGATGGCAAACTTATTGATGTCAGAGTTGGCCGTCATGGCGATAAGGTACCCCACATCGTTGAGCTCGATGTTATCCATCAGGGTGTCCGAATAGATGTCGGCCGTCAACGCTTCCAGCCCAAGTTTCTTGGCCTTTTGAATGTTGGTTTGGTTGTTGTCAATTAAAACCACGTGTCGGTTATTGCGCTGCAGGTAGCGGGCAATCAGGCGTGAAACCATCGAAGACCCCACGATAAGGATCCCCTCTGATTTCGTCAGGAAAACACCTACCAGCTTGGCAAAAGGGAGCGCTGTGGTGGCATTCAGCAGGACCGTTCCCAACACCACAGTGAACACAAGGGGGGTGATGTATTCCGCCCCGGGTTCCCCCCTGGCAATCAGTTTTGAGCCAAAAAGGGAGGCAATACCTGCTGCCACGATCCCCCGGGGGCCCACCCAGCCTATAAAGATTTTTTCACGGGCTTTAAGGCCGGATCCGTATGCGCTCAGGAATACGCCCAGGGGCCGGATCAGAAATACGATGATGGCGAACAACAAGGCGGTGTTCCAGTTGTATATCAGCTGCATGTCCTCAAGGTTGATGTTGGCCGCCAGCAGGATGAACAGTATGGAAATAAGCAGGACGCTGACGGATTCCTTGAAATAAAGAACCTCCTTGATGTTCGGGAGGTTCAGGTTCCCCATCACCAGACCCATGATAACTACGGCGAGCAGGCCGGATTCATGGGCAAAGACGTCCGATTCTATATATACCAGGAGCACCACGGATAGAGAAACCACGTTGAGGAGGTAGTGTGGGATCAGGTTCTTTTTGATCGCAAAGGCAAGGGCATGGGCAAAGGTGAAGCCAAAGGTGAAGCCAAAAAGGAGGATTTTCCCAAACTCGACCAGGGCGGTCTTGGTGTATTCCTGACCCTCCCCCACGCTAATGAACTCAAAAACGAGGACCGCCACCAGCGCCCCTATCGGGTCTATCAGGATGCCCTCCCATTTCAGGACGGCTGAGACGTCCTTTTTAAGAGGGATGTTTCTCAAAATAGGAGTGATCACCGTGGGTCCGGTCACAATGATCAGGGAGCTGAACAAAAAGGAGATCTGCCAGCTCAGGTCAAAGATGAAGTGGGCGGCAATTCCGGCGGTGAAAAAGGTGACAACAGTTCCCAGCGTGATCAGTTTCGTGATGACGGGCCCCACATTGGACACCTCCGATCGCTTCAGGGTTAATCCTCCTTCAAAGAGAATAATGCTGATGGCCAGGGAAACAAAATTGTAAAGGCCTTCACCCGGAAACAACCCGTTTTTTCCATTCCAGACGGGTTCTATGAGCTTGTTCCCGCTTTCTGTGTAGAGCGTGGATATCGGCCCAACCAGCAAGCCGATCAGGATAAGTGGAAGGATGGCCGGCAATTTGAGTCTCCAGGCCACCCATTGTGCCACGATGCCGAGAATTACAATGCCGGCGAGTTCAATCATTCGGTTAGTTTCAGAAAGGGGAATCCCAAAAATAGGGATTTAGCGCCATCTGACCGCCCGATCCTTCATTGTTTTGGGTCCCTGCCCGTTCGTTGACAGTCAAAATCGTGGGGCGAAGGTAAGAAGCATCTACTCAATTCGTATTTTCGGGGTATATTCTTAGCGCTATGACTCTTTACCCGATTGAAACCGGAAATTTCAAACTGGATGGAGGGGCCATGTTTGGGGTGGTACCCAAAATCCTGTGGTCCCGGACCAATCCGGCAGACGCCAACAACATGATAGATATTGCTGCGAGATGCCTCCTGGTCGAAGACGGAGACCGGCTGATCCTGATCGATGCCGGGACAGGCGACAAGCAATCCGAAAAGTTCTTCAGCTACTACCACCGCTGGGGGTCATATTCCCTGGACGGCTCTTTGAAAAAGGCCGGGTTTCACCGGGACGATATAACCGATGTCTTCCTGACCCACCTGCATTTTGACCATTGCGGGGGTGCCATCCGCTGGAACAGGGACCGGACTGGTTATCAGCCCGCCTTCAAGAATGCAACCTTCTGGACAAACGAAGACCACTGGAAGTGGGCGACAGAGCCCAATGCCCGAGAAAAGGCCTCTTTCCTAAGGGAAAACATCCTGCCCATGCAGGAAAGCGGACAGTTGAAATTTATCCCGCGTGACGGCCAGGCCTTCCAAAAGGAAAGCCCGCTTGGTTTTGGGATTCTGTTTGTCGATGGGCATACGGACAAGCAAATGATCCCGCACATCCACTACCGGGGAAAAACCCTGGTTTTTATGGCCGACCTGCTCCCCACGGTGGGCCACATCCCTTTGCCTCACATAATGGGGTATGATACCCGGCCGTTGCTGACCCTTGAGGAAAAGGCTGTTTTCCTCAAGAAGGCCGTGGAGGAGGAATACGTCCTGTTTCTGGAACACGACGCCCACCACGAATGTTGCACCCTGAAAAACACGGAAAAAGGGGTTCGCCTGGAGGGCTCCTTTGCGTTTGATTCGCTGGGTTGACTCCGCGGAAGCCTGCTCCGCTCCGAACCACGTGGTATGTTTTGAATTCTTTATGAGAATGTTTTGCCGCAGCGTATTATTTTTGACGAATCAAAAACGGTAAATGAAAAATCAATCGCGCTCGCGGCTGCCTCTGGTGGCTGCACTGGCCTTTATGGTCCTGACCCTGACCGGTTGTGGCTCCACCTCCCTGGTGAGTACCCCTATAGAGAATATCGATTCGGTGCCCCTGAAGGTTTCAGAGCTTTCAGAAGAAGCGTCAAAGCGGTGGGGGCATGCAGACTTGGTTAAGGACACCATTCCCGGCATGAGTGTTGACAGGGCTTATGAGGAGCTGCTTGGCAATCTCAAGGTTCATGAAACCATTGTGGTAGGGGTACTCGACTCCGGGATTGACCTGGAGCATGAAGACCTGGACGGAGTGGTTTGGAACAACTTGGATGAAACCCCCGGCAATGGAAAAGACGACGACAATAACGGGTATGTCGATGACGTCCACGGATATAATTTTTTGGGGGAATCCTATCACGAACAAATGGAGGTAGCGAGGATTTTGCGCCTTAATCTGGGTGATGCGGCCCTGCAGGCCAAAGCCAAACAGGAGCTGGAAGCCGAATATGAGGAAGCCCGCACGAGGCTTCCTTACTTTGAGCAATTCTATCAGGTTGGAAAGGATGCAGATGAGGCTGTAAAAAAAGAATTGGGAAAAGACTCTTATTCAAAAGAAGAGGTGGCTGCAATGGGCTACACTAGTGTGGCCATGCAACAATCCAAGAGCATCCTGATGCAACTGTTCAGCTACGGGGATTCCATTGACGATGTCTTGGACCAATTTAAAGCTACGAAGGATTACTACTACAGCCTGGTGAACTACCACCTGAATGTGGAATTCGATGGGCGGAAAGTCGTTGGGGATGACCCCTACGACA
>CBDUBB010000277.1:0-3900 GCA_965365265.1 uncultured Flavobacteriaceae bacterium | reverse complement strand
TTTATTAACCCTCACCGGCTCGCACCCATCCCTCACAGATGCCTGGGATGTCGAGAACGGGATCCTGACCCTTACTGGTCCGGCCCTGCTGACGGAATTCGAGGATGCCGTGCGTGAAGTAGTATATTCCAGCAGTGATCCGAATCCGACGGGTGCCCGGGGCTTTACGATTACCGTTGGGGATCCGGGCCTTTCCGATTCCGGGAATACTGTTATTACCATCGACCCCACTTCCTGCGGCCCTTGTGAGGCGGGTAGTTCAGCTCCTTCCCTCAACCCGGATGTCCCCGTGGCTTTCTGTACGGGTGATACCCTGCTGCCTTTGGATTCCTATACGGACAGCACCCCACCGGTTGGAACGGTGCTGACATGGAGCACCAATCCTGACAACCTCCTGGATTCGGGGAGTTGGTTCCCGGGCGGCCAGATCCCTTCACCGGGAACCTATTACGGGTTCTTCTATGATGCTGTAAACACGTGTGCCAGCCCTGTTCTTGAGATCACCCTGTCACGAAACGAAACCCCGGTGATTAGTGCTACCACACCTGCGGAGAGTTGCGGCCCTGCAGCACTTGTTCTTACCGCTACGGGGGAAATACCTAACAGTTCGACAGCCCCGGATATCCTTTGGTATACTTCAGAAACAGCGAATTCTCCTGTTTTTAACGGCCCGAGGTATACCACTCCTGTGTTAAGTACAACCACCTCTTACTGGGTAGTGGCTACCGCCAATGGCTGTGCGTCCTCCCCCAGGGTGGAAGTCGTGGCTCGAATTGCCCCTGTTGTGTCGGCAGGGACGGCCACCAATGCTTCTGCCTGCAGCGATCCGGATAATGGACCTGCCACCCTGGACCTGGACGACCAGATAGAGGGAGCAGACCCCGGGGACTGGACCTTTGTCGATGGTCCGGAGGCCGTCCCCATCGAAGCTGGGAACCTCCTTAATTTCATAGGTCTGACTGAGGGCACCTACATTTTCAGGTATACTACCAACGTGGCAGAACCACCATGTACCGAGGCCTCAGTAGACGTTGAGATCACTGTAAACAGCTGTGATACAGATACGGACGGGGATGGCCTGCTGGACGGCATCGAGGCCTCCCTGGGCACCGACCCGAACAACCCGGACTCGGACGGGGATGGGATAGACGATGGCACCGAAGTGGGCACAGACACGGATAACCCCCTGAACGAGGATGGGGATGAATTTATAGACGCCCTGGATTCCAACATTCTGGATACCGACGGAGACCTGGTTAACGACCAGCAGGACCCGGCCAATACCAACCCATGTATCCCCAATGCAAGTAGTGGGGCCTGTGTAGATCTGGCGGTTACCAAGGCGGCGGATAACCTGGAAGTGGAAGTTGGACAGGAAGTGGTCTTTACCATAACCGTGGAAAATCTCGGAACCGGGCCAGTGACTGATATCGAAGTAGGCGATCTGCTGGAAACCGGATTCAACTATGTGTCCCATACGACCACCCTGGGGGACTATGACCCTCAGTCAGGTATTTGGAACCTCCAGGAATTGCTGCCCCAGGCTTTAGAATCCCTCGAAATTACGGTTACTGTATTGAATTCCGGAGTGTTGACAAATACGGCTGAATTACTCTCCTCCTTCCCGGATGATGCGAACCCGGACAACAACCAGAGTACCATCGTACTTGAGCGCACCCAGGGACAGGGAGAAGATTTGGTGCTGGAGAAATTTGCATCGGTGGACGGAGGGCGCTTCGTCCGGGACCGGGTTGCTCCCCTGACAGGGGCTCGCGTGATCTTTTTGGTCATTGTCCTGAATGAGTCTGCTTCCGTAACGGCCCGGAATATAAGGGTGGAAGACCTGATCCTGCCGGTAGACCAGAGCGGTTTTGAGTACCTGTACCATACATTTACGCCCCAGGCAGGGAATTCCTACGACCTGGATACCGGTATCTGGACCATTTCAACTTTGGAACCCGGGCAGCAGGCTCAACTGCGAATTGCGGTTGAAGTTCCCAGGGAAGGGAGTTTTACCAATACGGCCCAAATACTGAGTCCCACCCCTGGGGCAGGTCAAGAGGGGAGGTATGAAGACAGCATTTTGGTAAATGTGAGCACGGCTGTTGAGGCAGCACCGGGTGCCGTATTCAATCAGTTTTCTCCTAATGGGGATGGGGTCAATGACTTTCTGGTGGTACGGGATATTGCCTCTTTCTCCGGAAACTCTATCCAGATTTTCAACCGGTACGGACAGCAGGTATTCGAGGCTGAAAACATGTCGGACGATCGCGTATGGGACGGAATCCACAATGGAATCCAGGCTCCGAAGGGCACCTACTTCTACATCCTGGACCTCGGAGCAGGCCGCGAAGTCGTCAGGGGGTGGATTCAGTTGCTTAGATAGCTACATGGCTCACGAAAAGGACCGTCGCCTCCGCTTAGCCGGACTTCACTAATTGTTTTCGGGTGCTCCGGAAACCCTAATAAAATTGGGTGTGGATCGACGATCTGCACCCTTTTTTCGTTTGCTGACCTCAGAAATCAACACACTCACAGGGCATTAGTGCCTGTACACAACAAAAGTTTAAGAGGGATGGGTACTGATTCTATATTTGCTTATTGACCGATTTATTTCAGGTTCAGTCATTTAAACAACAACGATCAAGTATCCCGCCTTTGAGAACTATCCAGGGACATCCAGCGACTTTTCGATTACCGGCCTCCGGTGTCCTCCTCCTTTTGGTCGTCCTGATAGGATTTACGTCTTATGGTCAGATTGGGGTAGGGGCAAATTTTGGGGTGGAGGCCGAATGTTATTCCGGTGAAGTAGTTGCAGGCTTGACTACGGATGACTGGTTCCTGGGTCCTGCCGGATTTGGGGTGGTTGACGAAACCACAGCCCAGACCAATGGATACCAGGCATTGCTTCAGGCGGGTAATAACATTGCCTTTGACCTGCGGCAGAGCATACCCAATTACAGCACGAATAGCGGTTATATCTGGTACAGTACCCGCTACGGCCGGGACCACACGAATTACAGTTCCAATGACCTTACCACCTTTACGGGAGGAAAAAATGGAGATAACCCCGAAACAGCCTGGTCGATCGGATCGGGATCTGTTGCAAGTAAAACGGATATCGTGGATTCAGGGGTCCATATGAGGCGTGACGGAGACCAGGTTACGGACGATCTTTGGGTAGACCTCATGATCTCAACGCTATCCTCTTCCGGGAACCACTTTATCGATTTTGAGCTTTTTGTATCAGAAATCCAGACCACGGGGTCCGGGTTTACGAATTCAGGAACCCAGGAAGGGCATACGGCCTGGGAATTTGATGCAAGTGGTAATGTGATCCAAATTGGTGATATGGTCATCGGTTTTGGGTATAGCGGAGGTGGTGTAACCGGGGTGGAGGTGCGCCTATGGGTAGACCGGGCTACCTTTAACCCTGGAAATTCCCCGGGAGGAACCTCTACTTTTATTTGGGGAAATAATATAGTCGGGGGGAGTACCTATGGATACGGTGAAATCATTGTGCCGGGAGGGACGCTTTACAGTCATGTTAATACGGCACCCACTCCGGCTCCGCCCTGGGGGACTACCAATACTTCCGGATACGCAACCCAGTATCTGGCCGGGTACCTGGCGGAGGTCGGTATTAATTTTACCCAACTTGGTTTTGACCCCCGTGCGCTATTTGGAAGCGGTGCGGCTTGCGATTCGCCTTTTAGTGCGGTTCTTACCAAATCACGGAATTCTTCTTCTTTTACCTCTGCCCTCAGTGATTTCGCCGGACCTTATGATTTCCTGGGAAGTGCGGCGGGAACCCAGGTAAACACGGAAATTCAGGACCCCGGAGCTTTTGATTCCTGCCAGACCGGGGAAACCAGAACCCTGCAGGCGACCTTTTCCTCT
>CBDUBB010000276.1:0-3925 GCA_965365265.1 uncultured Flavobacteriaceae bacterium | reverse complement strand
CACCGCCTACGGCATAGGCATCAGTAACCGTACTGCCATCTGCCAATCCGATCCCCTCGGTTTCCACGGCAGTGTAGTAAGCATCAATATCTACAAAAGCCAGGTCATAGCGCTGGGCCAACGTAGTAATCGCCTGGTTATAAGCTACAGTAGCATTTACGACTGCCTGCTGCTCTTCAGGCGTCAGGACCCACTGGTCTTCCATTGGATAGGTAATGCCATTTATGGAAAGAAGTCCGGCGTTCTCAGCAGGGACCCCCAGACCTTGCAGGAAAGCAAAGGCTTCTTCGTTGAGCTCTCCTATGACGGTCCGGCTCGGGAGTACGATCAGGTCCTCGGCCGTTGCCTGACGTGCCTGGCCGTAGAGCAATCCTGTGATGGTCGCCGTCGGGGCATCTACCTGGTTTGCTATCAGAACAGCCGTGATCTGTGCGGATAAGTCTGGCAGCGATTCGTCCTTTATGACCAGGGCACTTGCGCTGTTCGTATTGAAAACAATGGAGCGCTCAGGCACTCCTAAAAAGGCGAACACCTGGTTCAGCAGCCCAAATCGTGCATTCAGTTCCGGGATTTGAGGCCCGAAACTGGGGTTGGTTGGATCCAGAGGCGCAAAAGGTACTGTTGTAAAATAGGGTATTTTGGTCACATCCGGGATGTTCGCGATCACCCCTTTGGCACCGGTGGCGTTCAGAAAATTGAGGGTTCCGTCCAGGGCATTCCCGAAAACTAAAGGATCGGTGATATCATTGAGCCCGTAGGTGCGGGGATCGGTATTCCCGGTCTGATCTACGCCTACCCCCCCGCTGACCGCATAGCCCAGCACGTCGTTGTTCCCTATCCAGAGGGAAAAGAAAGTCGGATTTTGGGCAACTGCATCTCCAACGACAGTTGCATTGGGTGCTGTGCTTGAAAAACGCACAAAATAAGGGTTGGCCTGACCCGTGGCCAAACCTGCGGGATTCCCATACCCGGGAGCTACAAGGTGGTAGCTCTTGGCGCCGGGAACCCCCATGTTGTTAAAAGTCCCGGAAAGTTTGTTGGTGGCCTCTGTGGTGGGAGTGCCTGGGGCTTCTATGGGCAACGGGGATCCCGTGGAGAAGTCAAGGATTAACCGGTTTGGAAACCTTTGGACGCCCCCTACGTTCATCCCCCCGAGGTTATCGGCCATAAAGGGAATGTTGAAATCCCCTCCCCCGGCTGCGGAAAAACTCTCTGCCATCATATTGGGGTAGGAGGCTTCCTGCCCTTCTATAAAAAGGGCCTGGTCCGAGAACCCTGCTGTCAGGGAGTTGCCCAGGGCAACAAAGGTAGACAGGTCAGCGGATCCGCTGGTGTATTCAATAGGTTGTTCAGGGTTTCCGCCCCCTGGGTCGTTTACGGTGTCATCATCACTACAGGAAACGAAAAGAAGGCCTGAGAAAGCCAGTAAAGCCAGTAGCTTTTTCATAGGATTCATTTTGAGTTAGTTGAAGGGGGCGTTGCTCCACAGCATCACCCCGACCAAAAATATGTAAAATTATCACACTCGCAATATCCCCCTTTTGAAAATCATGCATGATCAATAAAACCGCGGGGATTTTAGGAATTCAGGAATTCCAGGCTTTTCTGCAGGAACTCCTCTGGATTTTCGGCATGAAGCCAGTGCCCGGCCCCTTCCAGAGTTTCCAGGGTTGCCTGTGGGAAATGATGATGGATAATCGGGAGGTCCCCCCGGGTCACGTAGCCTGATTTCCCGCCCCTGAGAAAGAGTACGGGCCCCTCATACCTGGCT
Organism: uncultured Flavobacteriaceae bacterium; assembly: GCA_965365265.1. Classification (GTDB taxonomy): domain Bacteria; phylum Bacteroidota; class Bacteroidia; order Flavobacteriales; family Flavobacteriaceae; genus Robiginitalea. The sequence continues at coordinate 2,154 of CBDUBB010000276.1, read as the reverse complement.
TCAGGGGGCAGGGCTGCGCCAATTTCCTCCATTTTATGTTTCAGGACTTCCAGGTTGATCCGAAGGCCGAGCCGTCCGGGTTCCACCCAGTACAGGTTCTTCAGCAGAAATTGGCGAATCCCCCAGTCCTCTATGTGTTCGGAAAGGGCCTCATCTGCCTCGGTCCGGGATTCCAGGCGCTCCAGGGGTAAGGCATCCAGCGCACTTAGGATTTGCTGGTGGTGGGGCGGGTAGCGTTTCGGGGCGATGTCTGCCACGATGAGTTTGGAAACACGCCCCGGATAGGTGCAGGCGAATTGCATGGCTGTTTTCCCGCCCATGGAATGCCCGATCAGCATCGCTTTTTCAATACCCCTTTCATCCATATAGTGCAAAAGGTCGGCTGCCATGGCCGGGTAATCGAATTCTTCGGACCGGAAGCTCCTCCCGTGGTTCCGCTGGTCCAGCAGGTGGACCTCATAGCCATTTTCCGCGTACTTTCGCCCGAGGGTTTTCCAGTTGTCGGACATTCCCAGGAAGCCGTGCAGGATCAGCAGGGGGGTTCCTGCTCCAAGGATATTGGCATGCAAAAGTTCCATCAGCGGAGTTTGTGCTTGTACATGTTGATTACATTTTCCAGCCCCAGGTACAGGGATTCACAGATCAGGGCATGCCCGATGGAGACCTCCAGCAGGCCTGGGATCCGTTCCCGGAAGAACCGGATGTTCTCCAGGTTGAGGTCGTGCCCCGCATTCAGGCCTAGACCCGCCTCCTGAGCGGCCAAAGCCGCCTCCACGTAAGCTGCGACCGCGGCCTCCGGGTCTTTCGTAAAACCGCTGGCATAGGATTCCGTGTACAGCTCCACCCGGTTGGTACCGGTCTCCCTGGCTGCCCGTACCATTTCAGGGTCCGGGTCCACAAAGATGGAGGTGCGGATCCCTTCTGAACTAAACCGGCCGATTACGTCCCTGAGGAAATCCCTGTGGGCCACGGTATCCCAGCCTGCATTGGAGGTGATGGCATCCGGGGCATCCGGAACCAGGGTAACCTGATGCGGCATTACCTCCAGGACCAGGTCTATGAATTCAGGAATTGGATTTCCCTCGATATTGAGTTCGGTGCGGACCACTTTTTTCAGGTCCCGGGCATCCTGATACCGGATATGCCGCTCGTCCGGCCTCGGGTGGATGGTGATCCCCTGGGCTCCGAAGGCTTCAATGTCCCGGACCACTTGCACAAGGTTGGGCCTATTTCCCCCCCTGGCATTCCGAAGGGTGGCAATTTTGTTGACATTTACGCTCAAACGCACCATTTCAGCCGGATTTTCGGTTCTTCAGCCCACAAAAATACAAATTAGGTATGCCTTTTGCTGTTTAAAAATTAGTAATTTGCGATAAGGAATTGAACCATGCAGATGCAGCACTACATTATTAATACCATCCCCGTTTTTGAAGTAGGGGATTCCCTCAAGGAGGTGATCCACTACTTCACCCATTCCACCTATTCCCATGTGGCCATTACGGAAGATGGTATTTTTATGGGGCTTTTGGGGGAGGCAGACCTGGACACCTTTCAGGAAACCAGTCCGATAGAAGAATTCCGCTACCAGCTCGATGTGTTTTCAGTTCCCCCCGCGGCATCCTGGCTCGATATTCTGGAGGTCTTCAGCCGGAACGAGGCAAACCTCCTTCCCGTGGTAGATGATGACAACCGGGTCCTGGGGTACTACGACCTCAACGATGTAGTGGACCTTTTTACCGACATGCCCTTTTTTACAGAGCCCGGGACTATGCTCGTGGTTTCAAAACCCCTGCGGGATTACAGTTTCAGCGAGGTTGCACAGATCGTGGAGGGTAACAACACCCGCCTTTTGGGAGCATTTATTACCAGTATTGAGAACGAAACAGCCCAAATCACTCTTAAAATCGGGGACAGCAATATCAATGATGTCCTGCAGACCTTCCGGCGCTACCACTACCAGGTGGTTTCCGGCAGCATTGATGACAAGTTTTTGGAAGAACTCCGGCAGCGCTCCGATTATCTCGACAAATATCTAAACGTCTGAGTCATGAAAATTGCGCTCTACGGTCAGACGTCTGGTCCGGACATCGCGGAGCCGGTAGAAGCGCTCCTTGACGAATTTCGAAAGGACGGGGCTACTTTCGCGATTGAAAG
>CBDUBB010000275.1:0-3935 GCA_965365265.1 uncultured Flavobacteriaceae bacterium | reverse complement strand
GGTGTATTTATTATCCTCGTATCCCTGGGCCGCTTTCCAGTTGGCGGCTGCCTGTGTCGGGTCGGTCTCAAAGTCTGTTCTCCCCAGGGAACTGGGGATTTGGGCCGTATAATCGATGTAGTTGGCAAGCAGGTTGATCTGGTGGGATTCCCCGGCTTCAAGGCCCAGGTTGAGCAGGACGCCATCCCTGTCGAAAGAATTGTTTTCCCGGTAGCCCTCAGTGCTCATGCGGTTGTAGCGAAGTTCAGCACTGATTTTATCCTGCTTGTGGGTGAGACTTAGGTTGGTTTTAAAAAGTCCATAGGATCCAAAGCTGCTTCGGTTTCTAAGCAGGGTCCCAGGCTCCTCTTTCGGATCCGACCGAAGCAGCAGGGCGCCGCCCAGCGCCCCCCCGTAGCTGCCGGATTTAGGTCCTTTCACAACCCTTATGCCGCTGAGGTTCTCCAGGTCAAAGGCTTCCAGGGTGGAAAATCCCGTTCCGTTGGTGACCGGGATGTCATTGAAGTACATACGGAGTTTATCGGTCCCGAAAGGGGTCCTTGCCCCCACCCCCCGTATGGTGATTCGATTGGTGTTCAGGGCCCCGGACAGGAAATATACCCCCGAGATCTGGTTAAGGGTGCCTGCGAAGTCTATGGGGCTTTGAGTACTGATCGCCTTTTCTGTCAGGAGCTCCGAGGGGATGATGCCAAGGGGGGAATCTGTTTCCCGTTCCAGCCCCAGGACAACCCCCTGCAGGTAAGTAACCGAGTCCTGGGGTACTTCCTGGCCAAACCCTTTTAAACATGTCAGTTGTAGGAAGCACAGCAGTAAAAAGAGTCTCATCCCGGTAGATTGGTTTTACAAAGGTACTGCCTAAAATCGAAACCCCGGGGAGAGCCCGGCCCGGTATCTAAAGTCGTCTGTTTAGGGCTCCGGGCAGCCTGGAACCGGCAGAAGCGCAGCAGATGCAAGGTGTATTTCTTCAGTGTTTTTGCCATGAACGGATTTCGTTCGGGGTATGTTATCCAAAGGCAGAAAATCCCTCCGGGACCCTGGCATTGATACCCGGTTTAGCCAGCTTTGTATGTTTCCCTATTTTTGCCAAAAATTTTGATTTGAAAATAGCTTCCTACAATGTAAATGGAATTCGAGCAGCCATCAGAAAAGGATTTCTTCGGTGGTTGCAGGACACGGATCCGGATGTGATTTGTCTTCAGGAGATCAAGGCAACCGAAGACCAACTCGACCTGACACTTTTTGAACAGGCCGGGTTTACGCATCATTACTGGTTTTCTGCCGAAAAGAAAGGATACAGCGGGGTCGCCATCCTGAGCAGGCAGAAACCGGATCATGTGGAAATAGGGACGGGAATAGACTATATGGATACCGAGGGCAGGAACATCCGGGCAGATTTCAACGGGGTTTCGGTCATGAGCCTGTATGTGCCATCCGGCACCAATATCAAGCGCCTGGATCACAAATTGCAATACATGGACGACTTCCAGCAGTATGTTGACCGACTTAAAAAGGAGGTGCCAAATCTGGTTATTTGCGGGGATTTCAATATTTGCCACCGCCCTATCGACATACACGACCCGGTGCGAAACAAGAACGTTTCCGGATTTCTTCCTGTAGAGCGGGAGTGGATCGGAAATTTTATCGACAGTGGTTTTGTCGATAGTTTCCGGCACTTCAATAAAGAGCCCCATCAGTATACCTGGTGGACATACCGTGCTGGCGCCCGCGCCCGGAACAAGGGCTGGCGGCTGGATTACGGCATGGTCGCTGAACCTCTCCGCCCCCATCTGAAGCGCTCTGTGATCCTGTCGGAAGCTGTCCACAGCGATCACTGCCCTATATTACTAGAACTCGACTAATTCTTCCAGTAACTGAAAGACCAGAAGTATGGAGTACACATTCCTCCCCAAGACAGACATACGGGTAAGTAAGATTTGCCTCGGGACCATGACATGGGGCCGCCAGAATACGGAAGCCGAAGGACATGCCCAGATGGACTATGCCCTGAGCCAGGGGGTCAATTTTTTCGATACGGCAGAATTGTACCCCATCCCTGCCCATAAAGACAGGTATGCCCTAACCGAGAAGATTATCGGGAACTGGTTCAGGAAGACCGGCAAGCGTAAAGAGGTTGTGCTGGCCACGAAGATCGCGGGACCGGCTCCCTTTACGCGCTTTATCCGGACCAGCGGGTTTCATCCGGATGCCATCAGGGAGGCAGTGGAGGGAAGCCTTGATAGATTGCAAACGGACTACATTGACCTCTATCAGCTTCACTGGCCGGAACGCAGTACGAATTATTTTGGAAAAAGAGGATTTCCTACGGACCCTGAAGACCCCTGGGAAGATAACATACCTGAGGTGCTGGAAACCCTGGGAGCTCTTGTGCGGGAAGGGAAAATACGCCATGTGGGACTTTCCAACGAAACCCCCTGGGGGGTGATGCGCTTTCTGGAGGAGGTGACGAAAAACCCCGATTTGCCAAGGATGATCACGATCCAGAACCCGTATAGTTTGCTGAACCGTCTGTTCGAAGTGGGCCTGTCGGAGATTTCCATTCGTTCTGAAATTGGCCTCCTGGCCTATTCCCCTTTGGGTTTTGGGACGCTTAGTGGCAAGTATCTCGGCGGGAAACAGCCAGAGAACGCCAGGGTTACCCTTTTTCCCAATTACAGCCGGTATAGTGGGCAAAACGCGGTGGAAGCCACCCAGGCCTACAAGGATATCGCAGACCGGCACGGGCTTACGCTGGCGCAAATGTCCCTGGCCTTTGTCAACAGCAGGCCATTTCTTACCAGTAATATTATTGGGGCTACCACCATGGAGCAACTACGGGAGAATATAGGAAGTATCGAGGTGAAGCTGGAGGCTGAGGTGGTACGTGAGATTGAGTCCGTCCATGAAACGCTGCCGAATCCTGCTCCCTAGGCCAGGAGGGATTTTAAGCGGTCACCCGAAAAGGGAACGCACCACATCCTCGACCTTGGCAACTCTGCGGACTTCAATACCGAATCCTTTCTCTGGAACGGATGCGTGTGAGGACACATAAATGACCCCCAATCCCAGCTTTTCGGCTTCTGTAATCCGCTGCCCGATGCGTGGGACCGGCCTTATTTCACCTGCAAGGCCGACTTCTGCGGCAAAACAGATTTCCCTGTCGATGGGAATGTCTGCATTGCTGGAGAGGATGGCCGCTATCACTGCCAGATCGATGGCGGGGTCGTCTACCTGAATGCCACCGGTAATGTTGAGAAAAACATCCTTGGCGGCTAGCTTAAAACCCGCCCGTTTTTCAAGTACTGCCAGTAACATGTTCAGGCGCCTTGATGGAAAGCCCGTGGCTGAACGCTGGGGTGTGCCGTATACGGCAGAGCTTACAAGGGCCTGTATTTCTATGAGCAGGGGTCGTACGCCTTCCAGGGTGGCCGCTATGGCCGTCCCGCTTAGGGCTTCCCTGTTCTGGGAAATCAAAATTTTGGAGGGATTGGCGACGCGCTGGAGCCCTCCTGCCTGCATTTCATAGATGCCAAGTTCGGCCGTGGATCCAAACCTGTTTTTAAGGGAGCGAAGGATTCGGAAAACATGGTTCCGGTCCCCTTCAAACTGCAATACGGTATCCACCATATGTTCCAGGATTTTGGGTCCGGCTATGCTCCCGTCCTTGGTAATATGACCTATGAGTACCACGGGGGTATTGGATTCCTTGGCAAACTGGATCAGCTCCGCCGTGCATTCCCGGATTTGAGAAATGCTGCCTGCTGCTGCATCCAGTAAATCTGAATGCAGGGTCTGAATGGAATCCACTACCAGTAAATCAGGCTTCATTTTCTGGACCTCCCGGAAGATCTTGCCGGTCCGGGTTTCTGTCAGGATATAGCATGAATCGCTGTCAGGGGCGATGCGTTGTGCCCGCATCTTGATCTGACCCTGGCTTT
>CBDUBB010000274.1:0-3953 GCA_965365265.1 uncultured Flavobacteriaceae bacterium | reverse complement strand
AGCCAGGGTGGCCACTCCCAGGGTGATCAGGGCGCTAAGGCTTCCAAGCCACTCCCAGCTGGGATTAAGGTCCCACATTCCGGTGTGGGCTGCCAGGGAAAGGGCAAAAAGAGGCAGGAAGACCCTAAAACCGGCCGAAGCAGCCCGGCCTATCCCAAGAAAAATAGTCAACATCGTGTCTGCCTGCATTTCGGTGGTTTTCCTCTAAAATAAGTTATTCATCACTCACAAAAAAATCAGAATGAAAGCCGATGAGGTACAGTCGGTTCCGGGCCCGGGTCACCGCGGTGTACAACCAGCGCAGGTATTCCCGGTCCGGCGCTCCGGTTAGGTAGGGTTGTTCCACAAAAACCGTTTCCCACTGACCGCCCTGGGCCTTGTGACAGGTGATGGCGTAGGAAAATTTGACCTGCAGGGCATTGAAAAAGGGATTGTTCTTGACCGCAAGGAATTTCTTGTATCCGGACCGCTCCTGTTCATAGTCTTTCATCACTTCCTGGTACAGCCGGTTGCTGTCCTCATAGGAAAGGGACGGGCTTTCCGCTTCCAGCGTATCCAGTAATAATACGGTTTCAAAGGGCGGCTGCCCTGGATAGTCAACCATCCGTACCTTCACCTCGGCAAAGCTGAACCCATACAGGGATTTAAAAGCAAAGATCTCCAGGATTTCAAGGATATCGCCATTGGCAATGAAGCCGGCTTCCGACGTGCTCTTGAGCCAGAAGTAATTGTTCTTTACCACCATCATATAATCTCCTGCAGCCAGTTGGGTATCCAGAAACAGCAAACGACTCCGGATATTCTGGTTGTAGAGGTTCGCCCGTTTGTTTGACCGGACGATCACGGCAGTTTCTTCCTTACCATTGGCATCAAAGGCCTCGTTGATGGCATCCTGGATTTCATACCCGTCAATAAGCCGGATGATATCGGGGTAACCGGATAGTGAAAACCGGAACTGTGGTGGAGGGTCCTGTTCCAGATGCTCCCGGAGCCGTGTGGCATTCATAAGGATACCGGAACCCTCGGCCTGCCGGACCACTTCGTCAAGTTCCACCTCAACTACCTCTTTCTGAAAACCCAGGCCGAGTTTTCCGGCGTCCAGGGCCGGACTCAGGGATAGCTTTACAGGGGGGAGCTGGGCCGTATCCCCTATCAAAATCAATTGACACTTGTGGCCGGAGTATACAAACGTCATTAAATCGTCCAAAAGGGAGGTGTTGTTCCCCTTTCCCGATTCAGTGGGGGCATCCGGGATCATAGAGGCCTCATCCACTATAAAAAGGGTATTCCTGTGTCGGTTTGGGGCCAGCGTAAACTTCACGCCCCCCGAACGGTCTTTCTTCGGGAAGTAGATTTGCCGGTGGATCGTATGTGCCTTGGACCCCGTATAGCTGGACATTACCTTGGCCGCCCTCCCGGTGGGTGCCATGAGTACCGCCTTTTTCCGGATATGCCAGAGGTTGGTGATAAGGGTACCCAGCAGGGTGGTTTTTCCCGTGCCCGCATACCCTTTGAGGAGAAATACTTCCCGGGTATCCCCTCTTATAATAAAATCGGCCAGGGACTGTAGAGCCTCGGTTTGTTTGGGGGTCGGGGTATGGGGGAATTTTTCGCGTAAATGCCTGTAAAATGCCGGTGCGGAAAGGGATTTCATAGGCCCCCAAAGATAGGCAGGAATTTGGGCGAATCTCTTTCGTGATTAAAAAAAAATTGTAGATTTGTGTTTAACCAAAAGTTCAAAATAACACAATCTAAAATGAAAACCATCTTTCAAATTGTTCTTTGGATCGTCTGTGTCTTATTGGGATACATGATCTATAAATCCGTTACCGGTCCCATAGAGTTTGATGAAGTCAAAAAAGAGCGATTTGCAGAGGTTATTGACAGGCTGAAGGACATCAGAAACGCACAGGAGGCCTACAAGACCGTAAATGGCCGCTATGCCAATAACTTCAATGATCTGGTTGCCTTTGTAGATACCGGAAGGTACACCATTACCCAGCAGCGCGATTCCTCTTACATGGAATTCGATCGTGTCTACCAAATCGACATGCTCAAGGAGGTGACCATTATCGATACCCTCGGGTTTGTAGCTGTAAGGGATTCCATTTTCAAGAACAGCGAACGCTATAAGCAAATGATGAACGTGCCCTCCGCCGCCAATAATGAGCAATTCGCCATGAAGGCGGATATTGTTGAAAAGGGCGGGTACAGGGCCCCTGTCTTTGAAGCCAAGGTAGCCAAATCCGTGGTGCTGTACGATCAGCCCAAGGACCTGCTAACCAGGGAAAACGCCCAGGTAAGTGTGGAAGAGGTTAACGGAAGCGAAATCAAGGTCGGATCGCTGACCGAAGTGAGCACCAGTGGAAACTGGCCACCCATTTATGACAAAAAAGGAGATCAATAAGGACCTGTCAGCAACGGAAAACAGTTATCATAAATTGTCCATTCAGGTCAGCCTGAATGGACTTTCTTTTTGTATTCTGGACACCATTGCCAACGCGCTCACCCTGAGCCATTCCCTTCCCTTCAAAAGGGAGGTCAGCCCCTTTGAATTGCACAAGGAGATCAAACAGAGTTTCAAGGATGAGGGGGTGCTCGAATACAGTTTTTCCGAGGTGATTGCCATTCACCGAAATGCGCTTTTCAGCCTGGTGCCTCAACCGCTTTTCGACGAGGATCAGCTGCCTAATTACCTGAAATACAACGCAAAAATCCTGGCCTCAGATCATTTGGATTTTGATGTTATAACCGGTCTGGAAGCGGTAAACGTCTATGTCCCCTTTGCCAATGTGAACAACTTTCTGTACGATCTTTTCGGGGAATTCGAATTCAAACATAGCGGGACCGTCCTGCTGGAAACCCTGATCAAACTTCCCAGCAGCCGTCAGGGGACCATCAGCTACCTTCACCTGGCAGAATCCCAGATGGATCTCGTTGTATTTTCCAATAAAAAGCTCCTTTTCTACAACTCCTTTGCCATCAGCAGTGTGGAGGACGTACTCTACTTCCTGCTTTTTTCGCTGGAACAGCTCGATCTGGATCCGGAATCCCTCAAATTGCGCCTCCTTGGTGAAGTTTCCGAAGAGGACCGCGTTTACGAATTCTGTGCAGAATACTTCGAAAATGTCGCCCTCTTCCTGCCGACGGATACTACCCTTCCCCTGTCCGGCCAGGAGGAAGGCATTGACTTTACCCTGATCAACGCCCTGTGATACGAATCATTTCGGGAATCCACAAAGGCAGACGGATAAAGGCGCCAAAAGGACTGCCGGTCAGGCCCACTACGGACCGTGCCAAGGAATCACTTTTCAATATCCTGGGACATCGGATCACCTGGGAGGAAGCGGCTGTCCTCGATCTGTTTGCAGGTACGGGAAATATCAGTTATGAATGCGCCTCACGGGGATGTCCCCATATTGTGGCGGTGGATGCGCATGCCGGATGTGTCCGGTTCATTCAGAAAACAGCCGGAGCGCTGCAAATGCCGGTGGTGGCCTACAAACGGGAGGCGACTAAATTCCTCAGTCAAACTGCGGAATGTTTTGACCTGATCTTCGCCGATCCTCCCTATGACGAATCCGAAGAGGTGCTCAAACAGCTGGCCAGCCTCTGCCTGGAAAGGGGGGTATTGAAAAAAGGGGGGATACTGGTGATAGAACACAGTCCGCAAAGGGATCTGAGCTCCGAGGAGGGGTTTGTGGAAGTGCGGAAATACGGCAGCACCCTGTTCAGCCTCTTCGAGGCAACTATATAAAAAGCAGGTCATAAGCCGGATTCTGTTATCCCGATCTTGAGAAAGGGGTCCTGTCATTTATCTGGACCATGGGTTACCCCATGGTTCAATCCGCCTACCCATCGGCTCAGGCGTGCCGCCTTCGATCGCCGATCTACATGGCGTTTCACCGCATAGAGTTTACCTGATTTCACTACAGCCGAACTGTACTTGCTTT
>CBDUBB010000273.1:0-3977 GCA_965365265.1 uncultured Flavobacteriaceae bacterium | reverse complement strand
AACATTACCGTATCTGACGTAGGCGCATTAATCCCGCAGAACACACCTATGAAAAGTACAGCTCATTCCATCTCATCCCGCATCTTTTCCGGGAGCATGAACCTTCAAACATTAAAAGAACAATTATCCCACTTTTTTGCCACGGCGGATGCCGGACGCATTTTTGTACAGGGGAGTACGCTCGTGCTCCTGCTTGGCGGGATGAATCTGGTGTATGTGCTTCAAAACGATTTTGAGCAGTACAACCTCAACCGGATGAGCACTGTTTTCGGTTCCGTCATTTTGGCTATTTCTGCAGCTTTCTTCCTCTTTAAGGCATTCTATTTTGGATTCATCCTCTACCGATACTTTAAGTACAGGCCGATTGCTTCGGTAAAGGACAAGGCCCTGCCCTTTACTACCATCATCGTACCTGCCTATAACGAGGGTAAACAGGTCTGGGCTACCCTGCACAGCCTTGCCAAAAGCGATTACCCCATCGATAAGCTTCAAATTATAAGCATAGACGATGGGAGCGGGGACGATACCTGGAAGTGGATGCAGCAGGCAAAGAACGAGTTGGGGGATCGTGTTGAAATCTACCAACAACCTCAGAACAAGGGAAAAAGGCACGCCCTTTACCGGGGCTTCCACCTCGGTAGCGGGGATGTTTTTGTGACTGTGGACAGCGATTCAGAGGTCAATGCCGATACGGTGCGGAACCTGGTCAGTCCTTTTGTGACTAATCCGAAATGCGGGGCCGTGGCCGGGAACATCAGGGTATTGAATACTAAGGATGCCCTGCTGCCCAAAATGCTGGACGTGAGTTTCGTCCTGAGTTTTGAATTCGTGCGTTCCGCCGAGAGCACGCTGAACTCGGTACTCTGCACCCCGGGTGCGTTGGCCGCCTACCGCAGGGAAGCTGTCTTTAACTGTTTGGAAAACTGGATCAATCAGACCTTTATGGGCAAGCCTTCTGATATAGGGGAAGACCGTGCCATGACCAACATGATTTTAAAGCAGGGCTACCACGTGCTTTTTCAAAGGAACGCCCTGGCCTATACCAACGTACCCGAAAAATACAGGGGCTTGCATAAAATGTTTACCCGTTGGGGCAGGAGCAATGTCCGGGAGAATATTGAAATGGCCAAATATGTCTTTACCGACTTTCGAAAAGGCCGGAAAGCGGGTACCCGCCTGTTATTCCTGAGCCAGTCTATGCGGATCCTGCTGTGCTATCCCCTCCTGTTCTTTATGTTGTATTTCGTCCTTACGCATCCGCTGTTATTCCTCAGCTCCACCCTGTTGAGTATTTTGGTGGTAAGCACCTTTCCGGTGCTCTTTTACGCCAAAAGGTATAACCTCTCCGAGTCCTTTTGGGCGTATTCCTACAGCATCCTGTACACCTTTGGATTGTTCTGGATTACTCCCTATGCTATTGCCACGGCCCATAAACGGGGGTGGCTTACCCGGAACCTGCCGGCAAACGGATAACAATAGTTTTCAGTTTGCAGTAGCAGTACGCAGTTTCTGTATTAAAAAAGGACCAGAAGGGAATTCTACCTTTCGTCAACAGTTCAAGGGTAGAAACAAGGAAGTAGCACCAGGGGTCCATAGCCTTGAACTTTATAACCTTGAACGGGTAGGTGACTATCTCCTGCCGACTCCCACTGTCAACTACCCTTTATTCATGCAAGTCCCCAGCCAGTAATACCAGCTCAGCCTCAGAATGTATTTAACAGTACATCGAAGCGGACGTTGATCCTTGAACCTTTTAACTTTGAACGCCTGGATAAAACCACTTAAAGTGTTCGCCCATGAACAAGAAGACTTGGCATTTGGAAGTTGACTCGATACTTCTCAAAGCATCCCATTCGGCGCCACCCACTTAAACCTGAAGGATTCCTCCGGAAAGGACATTCGGGCCGAGATGCGCTCCAGGCGGGCCGGCAATGCCATCAGATAGTCCCGGGCCCTTTCGGCCTCATCGGATAACCCCCTCAGACTGCCTACCTTCCAGTAGTCGTTGAGCTTTTTCAGGATTTCGATGTAATCCTGTGCGGTGTAGACCCCCAACCGCTGGGCACAGATGGAAAAATTCTCAAAAGCAGTACCGATGCTGCCCCCGGACTCGCGCAGGAAATGCGCGGGCATCACGATCTTCTTCTTCATCATCTCCGCAAAGGCGAGCATCATGCCGCTGGGGTCGTGTTCAAAGATCACCTTGACGAACTCCCTGTAGGCCATGTAGTGCCGCATTTCATCCCCGGCAATAATGGCACACATCTTTCCCAAAAGCGTATTGCCCTTTTTCTTTGCCAGCTGTCCCACCCGCTTGTGGGAAATATTGGTGGCCAGCTCCTGGAAGCTGGTGTAGACAAAGTTCTTATACGGGTCCCGGTCGGTCCCAATATCAAAGCCGTCATTGAGCAGGTGCTGGGTGGTGACTTCCACTTCCCGCATGTTCACGCGTCCCGAGAGGTAGAGGTACTTGTTGAGCACATCCCCGTGCCGGTTTTCCTCGGCCGTCCAGGCCCTGACCCACCTGGACCACCCATTGGGTTCTTCCTGCTGGCTGATCCCTTCCACATCCATCAGCCAGGATTCGTAGGTCGGCAGGGCTTCTTCCGTGATGGTATCGGCCACCAGGGTGACCCAGAAATCGTATCCGAGCTCCCTCGAGGCTTCCCGCAACTCCTCCACCTGCTCATAAAAATGCTCCCCCTGGGAATCCGGGAGAAAATCAGAGGGCTGCCAGATTTTTTCAATGGGCATCAGGAACTCCTCCATAAAGCCCGCAACTTTGGGCTCAATAGCCTCCATTACCTCCAGTCGTATATTTTTCTCGATCATACTGCTTTTTAACAAAAGTCGGGAAAAAAAGGCCGTTCCCATCACAAAATTATCTAAAGACCGGAAAATGTGGTGATTACTTTTCTGCCCTGATCGCAATTTCAGTGTTTACGGGTTTCATATCCACAGTAGATAACCCATTATTTGATTACCTTGGAGCACAAAGTCCCATAAACAGACCATGTTCCGCTTCTTTCGACAACTCCGCCAGCACCTTCTGACGGAGAACAAATTCAACAGGTACCTGCTGTATGCCCTTGGTGAAATCGCCCTGGTGGTCATTGGAATCCTGCTGGCGCTTCAGATCGATACCTGGAACGAGTCCAAAAAACAGGGGCAGGCCTCCAGGGACTTCCTTCTGCGTTTACAACAGGAAGTGCAGCAGAACATCCAGTATACCGAAGCGGAAATCCGCGTGGAAATCAGGCAGGGGGAGTCCTCCAAACGTATCCTTCAGTTTTTTAATACCCCCTTGGGGGAAGTGGACCCTATGGTTTTGGACAGCCTTATGTACATAATTTTTTCGAACAACACCCTGGAGGTTTCTTCCGGGACCCTGACCGAGGGGTTTAATACGGGCACTATTGCCATCATTGAACCTGATTCGCTCCGGGTGGCCCTCTACAACCTGCCCACCGTGGTAGAGGAGATCCGGCAACAGGAGGCCATTGACCGCGATGATGTCAATGGAGATTTTAAAACATACCTGTACGAAAACTATAATTTTCGAAACATGGACAACGGGTTTTCCCCCTACCAGGGCGAAATCGGACAGACGAAATTTCAATCTTACGATAACCTGACCTTGCTGAGTTCCCCGTATTTTGAAAACATGATCGACAACCGGTTTTGGAACTGTCAGAGACAGTTGGACCAATTGCAGAAATTCAGCAGGGAACTGTTGCGGATAGACGAAATTATCAAAAACGTACTCGGCAATGATTAGTTTTTTTCGTGAAATCCGCAAACGCCTCCTTGGCAGAAGTAACGTAAACAAATATCTGATTTATGCGATAGGGGAAATCCTGCTGGTGGTATTTGGGATCCTCATTGCCCTGCAGGTAAACAACTGGAATGAAGCGCGTGTGGAAAGAAAGCAGGAGCAGGCCATTCTGAGGCAATTACAAACGGAGTTCACCCGCAAC
>CBDUBB010000272.1:0-3981 GCA_965365265.1 uncultured Flavobacteriaceae bacterium | reverse complement strand
TTTTGGTCATTCCTTCACCTACCAGAAGTTCAGTGCAGAGCGGCCCAATAAAAATAATGTCTGGCATTACCATCCCGAACTGGAATTGGTGTATGTAAACGGGGGGACCGGCCGAAGGCAGATCGGAAGCCACGTTTCCTACTATACTCAGGGAGACCTCATCCTGATCGGGTCCAACCTCCCCCACTGCGGGTTTACGGATGCCAGCACGGGAAACAGCAGTGAATCCGTCGTACAGATGAAAGCGGATTTCCTGGGATCTGATTTTTTCGAGATCCCGGAAATGGCGGGCATACAAAGACTTTTTGAAAAGGCTAAGGGTGGGATTGCCTTTACGGGGAGCGCCAAAAAGAAAATTGGGGAAAAGATCGAGATCCTGGAATACAAATCGGACTTCCAGCGGTTGCTCGCCATCCTGAACATCCTGAATGAACTCGCAAAAACCACCGAATACGAGATTTTGAATGCAGATCATTTGTCCATGGAACTACAATCCAAGGAGAATGACCGGATCAATGCGATCTTCAACCATGTGAAGGAGCACTATCAGCAACCAATCGCCCTTGAGGATATGGCCGACCTGGTCCACATGACCGTACCCTCCTTCTGCCGGTATTTTAAAAAGGTGACCAACAAGACCTTTGTACAGTTCGTAAATGAATACCGCCTGGTGCACGCCTCCAACCTCTTATCTGAAAACAAGCTCAGCATCACCGAAGTCTGCTTTGAAAGCGGCTTCAACAACTTTTCCCATTTCAACAAGTCCTTCCGGTCCTTCACGGGGATGAGCCCCTCCCATTACCGAAATGAGCTTAAATCCGTGGTGCGCTGATGCAAGACCTCCTGAAAACCGGACGGATCGAGCTGCCGGATGCCACCCTTGTATTCGATCCGCATTTTCTTGCGGGCGAAGAGGCGGACGACCTCTTTACTGCGCTTCTGGAAAAAATCCCCTGGAGACAGGACGAGATCCGCATCTTCGGTAAAACCTATCCCCAGCCCAGACTAACGGCCCTCTATGGAAACAATGGGCATTCGTACTCCTATTCGGGGATTACCATGAAGCCGGAACCCTTTATTCCTGAGCTAAGGCATCTAAAACACATGGTGGAACAGCGGTCCGGGCATACCTACACCACCTGCCTGCTGAACCTCTACAGAGATGGGAATGACAGCAATGGCTGGCACGCGGATGATGAAAAAGAGCTGGGAACGAACCCGGTGATCGCTTCGGTTTCCCTGGGGGAGACCAGGGCGTTTCACCTGAAACACCGCCGGGAAAAATCGCTTCGGTACCGCATGAGCCTGGAACACGGAAGCCTTTTGGTCATGGGAGGTCCCATGCAGCACCACTGGCTCCACCAGATCCCCAAGACACGCAAACCCGTTAAACCCCGCATAAACCTGACCTTTCGGAATATTACCAGGTAGGGATAGGCTTTTCAATAGTCGGGGAATTCGTATTTTTGATCCATGGAAATCCCTGCTCTAACCCCTGATGAAACAGACCGGGTCATTGAAATGGCCTGGGAAGACCGGACGCCCTTTGAAGCGATCGAATTCCAGTTCGGGCTATCCGAAGCACAGGTAATCGCTCTCATGCGCACCGAAATGAAGCCCGGGAGTTTCAAGAGATGGCGCCGGAGAGTTCAGGGACGGATAACCAAGCATCGGCAACTCCGGGCAAAGCAGGTCAGTCGTTTTAAATGCAGTCGCCAGCGACAGATCAGCCGCAATGCGATTTCCAAGCGAACATAAAGGGATGGGCTAGCCGTAGATGTCATTAAGTACGCCAGCCAGTCGCAACCCGCCCGTGAGCAGCTGCTCTTCAACCGTGTCCCACCAGTCATACCGGTAGCGGTAGCCCAGTTTTTCCCCAACTTCCACCGAGGCGTATACCTGGTTGGTTACTTCCTGGATTTCCTCCACCCATTCATAAAGGGTTCCCTGCTGAATCTGATGAATTTTATCCTGGGACCATCTGGGAAGTGTCCTCGCCAGTTCGGTATAACTCATCCCGTAATCGTCAATCAGGTTCGAATCCCAAACCCGGTGCAGATTGCTGCCCCGTCCAAACCACTGAAGCTGAATATCGTTTCCGCCCCGGTCTTCAGCCCGGCCAATATGCATGGGCTGGTGCAGGTCCCCGATCAGATGGATCAGCATTTTAAGGTGGAATACCTTTTCCTTCCTGGAAATGAGCGGATCTTTAAGGATGGTGATACATTTTTGAATTCCCTGTACGACATCCCCCTGAGGACTTGGAGTTACTTCCGTATAAGCCTTATCCGCCGGAAAATTCACATAATGCCACGGGCCGTACTCCGAGAAGGCCCGATCGGATTTAATGTCATCACCGTAATTGGCAACCTCGGCAAGGGTTTCTCCTTCCAGAAGTTCAGAAATCGCTTTTCTTGCCTTTCTGGTAAGGTGCATCTGGGCAACTTCGCCTACCACCCGATGTCCCGTTTTTGACCAGGGCGGGGTGGTCCCAGCAGCCGATGCAGGGAAGGCTGATAAAAAAGCTACAAGTACCAGTAAGATTCTGTTGATCATGATTATGGATGGGTCTTCGGGTTCGGTCAAAATTAAAGAATCCAATTTAAACGCATGAAGTCCGTAAGGCCTTTGTTTGCTTCCACAAAAATTTCTATCGGGCCCTGGAATTAATATTCCAGAGGACTTCCGCACCCTGCCTGATCACCCCGGGTCGGGTCCGGTTTCATGCGTCCTAAAGACAATTAAAGCACCAAAAGAAGCCCTCCAGAAATGAAAAGATACCTGCACTCACTACCAATGGGTTGTGTCTTAAAACGGTAGGCTTTCCCTTCCCGGAACCTTTGGGCATGGAGGGAATTCAGGGTTGCCCCACATCCTTTTCAATTCTTATAGTTCGCGTGTTCCCAGGACAAAATAGTTAGTTAAAGGTTTTTTAAAATCAAGAAGGGTTTGTTAAAGAACCGTTACTTTTGAGGCCGACTAAAACTAACCCATGTCTAACCTCCGGTGGCTGGCATTCTTTGTCCTAAGCTCCTTTCTGGGATTTTCCCAGGAGCTTCCCGAGAAAAGGTTTACCGTAAAGTATATTTCAGACGATATTGTCCTGGACGGGGCGTTGGATGACTATGTCTGGAGCCTGGCTGAGGCCGCGGACGATTTCTGGGAATATTTTCCGGTGGACAGCATTCCGGCCCGCCAGCAGACTGAGATAAAAATGCTGTACGACGATACCAATCTCTACATTGGGATCACTGTACATACCGCCGGATCCAATTATGCCATCCAGTCGCTCCGAAGGGACTTCCGTGCGGGCAACTCGGACAACATCACCCTGCTTTTCGATACCTTCAATGATGCCAACAATGCATTTCTGTTCGGCGTGAACCCATATGGGGTGCGGCGGGAGGGCCTTGTATCCGGGGGAGGCCTGGACCTGAGGGGTTTTACGATTTCCTGGGACGTAAAATGGAAGGCCGAATCCAAGATCTACGACAATTACTATACCAGCGAGTTGGTCATCCCCCTGACTTCCTTTAAATTCAGGGAGGGAGAGACCAAATGGAGGTTCAACAGTTACCGTTTTGACACCCAGTCGAACGAGCAGAGCACCTGGGCACACATACCCCAGAACCAGAATATTTACGGACTCACTTTCATGGGGGAAATGCATTTTGAAAAACCCCTGGGGAAATCGAGGACTCCAATGGCCCTGATCCCCTATGTGGCCGCCGGCACCTTTAACGACCGCGAAAACAGCGTTCAGGAAAATTCCTTCAATGTCGGCGGGGATGCCAAAATCTCCGTGGGCAACAGCATGAACCTGGATGTAACCCTGAACCCGGATTTCTCACAGGTGGAAGTGGACGACCAGGTGACCAATCTGAGTCGCTTCGAGGTTTCCCTGCCGGAAAAACGTCAGTTTTTTGTTGACAACAACGATCTCTTTGCCGACTTTGGAGGTGCCCGGGACGCCAATCCCTT
>CBDUBB010000271.1:0-3986 GCA_965365265.1 uncultured Flavobacteriaceae bacterium | reverse complement strand
CCGGGAAACAAAATCCTGGTCCCTGCCTGGGGAAGTCACAATGACTCCCCGGACGGGAATCTGATCCAGCAAATGGTAATTAGGGGTCAGGGCACGTATCTCCTCCTCGGTGTCATAGACCACCATATAATCCGTAAGGCCTTTCCAGCAGCCCTTTGGGGTGCCGCCAAGGGCCCTGGCCAGCCCATCGGGCATCTCGATCTCCCGGAGGGTATCCGCAGGGAAATCCAGCACCAACCAGCCGTCGGATTTAGAAACGACCAGCTCCCCCCGTTCCCGGCTCTCAAACCGCAAACGGCTTACCGAAGGGTCCAGGCTGGCAAAGAGGACATGGGCTGTGGCCAGGGTCGCATGTCCGCAAAGTGCCACTTCCGTCTCCGGGGTAAACCACCTGATCTCATAAACTTCCCCTTTCGGAACAGCGAAGGCGGTTTCTGCAAGGTTGTTTTCCCCGGCAATAGCCTGCATGGTTTCATCGGCCAACCAGGAATTCAGGATACAAACCGCTGCGGGGTTTCCCCGGAAAAGTTCCGATGCAAAAGCATCGACCTGGTACATAACCTGGGATTTCATATGCCGGTGTTTTTTCAAATTTACAATACTCCTCTGTTCCCTGACAGCCCCAAATTGGGATACCCTGTTCAGGTCAGGCCCATTGCTGTGGTTGTCTTAAAACCTCCACCAATGCTGCCTCCGGGCTGCCCGCCTCCGGATGGTGGTCATACCGCCATTGGACGTGGGGGGGGAGGCTCATTAAGATACTCTCAATCCTCCCATTGGTCCTCAGTCCAAAGAGCGTACCCTTGTCGTGAACCAGGTTGAACTCCACATACCGACCCCTTCTTATCTCCTGCCACTCACGGTGTTGGGCTTCATAAGAACTATTTTTCCGTCTTTTTACAATGGGTAGATACGCCCTGAGAAATGAATCTCCCACCCCGGTTACAAAGGCATACCAGTCCTCAATGGGCCGGTTGGCTTCCGGGCGAAGGTAGTCAAAGAAAAGTCCTCCGACCCCCCGGGCTTCCCCCCTGTGGTGGTTCCAGAAATACGCATCGCATTTTTGTTTGTACTCCGGATAAAATCCGGGATCATGCGCATCACAAGCCTCCCTGCAGACCTGGTGAAAATGACGGGCATCCTCGTCGAACAAATAGTACGGGGTCAGATCCTGCCCGCCTCCGAACCACTGATCCACTACCTTTCCTTGCTGATCGTACATCTCAAAGTACCTCCAATTCGCATGGACGGTAGGGACCATAGGGCTTTTAGGGTGTAGCACCAGACTGAGCCCACAGGCAAAAAAATCAACGTCCCCCACTTTAAAATAGGCCTGCATGCTTTCCGGAAGCTTGCCGTGGACGGCCGAAATATTGACGCCTCCCTTTTCAAAAACCGCTCCGTTTTCAATAACCCGGGTGCGCCCGCCTCCTCCTTCAGGGCGTTCCCAGAGATCCTCCCTAAAACGGGCTCCGCCATCTTCCGCTTCCAGGCCTGAAGTGATGCGATCCTGAAGCTCCTGAATATACTTGTAAAACGTATCCTTCATAGTTCCTTTAAATCGTATACCATTATTGGTTGGAATGCGAATCCCATCCGTATTTTTTGTTTACACGTTCCGCTTTCTCGATCCACTTTTTGGGTGCATTAAAGCGGTATCCCACAAAAAACCGGGCATAATAGATCCGGTCAAAAACACGGATCGCGTTTCCAGCGCCGTGCTCTATAAAACTATAACTCGCATTGATTCCTGCAAATAAATCCCCCCCATTATACCCTATTCCTCCCTGAAAAATGGTCTCAAACAAAAAATAAGACCCTATTCCCTCCCCCTCATCCAGAAAGTTGACCCCGATTCCGGTCGTATTTCCCAGGGAAATCAGCCAGTGGTCTCCCAGCACCCAATTGTAAAAGTATCCGGGGCCTAGCCCAAGATCAAAAGAATCGGCTGTGCCATTTTGCCCTGAACCCAATTTGTATTCTGTATAGTAGGCGATCGCCCGGGGTACAAAACTCCCGGCACTTTTAACCTGCCATTCATTCTGGGACTGCATGGCCCTGAAAGAAAAGTCGTTGTTAAAGACATAGGAAAACCTGCCTCCTATCTTTTTGGTTCTGAAATCCTCGAAAAAAAAGGAAGCATCTGCGATGGAGGTTTTAAACCCCTTCTGATCGAAGTAATCGTATTCCTGTACCAACTTTTTTGTATACAGCCGTACGTGCAGGTTAAATACGCGGGCGTCCTGGAACTCCCGGTCCGGATTCAGAAAATCCGGGGATACCCCAAATCCAATCTCAAGGGCCCGAAATTGGGCTGTAAAGCCCAGTTTCGTGCTGTAGACAGGGTCCAGTACCACGTCTGTGCCCCCTTCTAAATTCCGTACCAGAAAACTATTTCCCAGCAAGGTGAGCTGGCTATGTACCGTAATCTTATCGGGGTATTTACGGATGGCTGCCGATGAATCCTGAAGGCTTCCCTGCGCCACAGAACACACAGGAAGAACGAACAAAATCCCAATTATTACGCCCTTTAAATACATCCCGCTGTATGATCTAATTGCAATTGGCCTTTTAAATCCGGCCTCATGATAAATTCCCGGGGCTTATTCCCTGTAATCCTTAACTGCCTGAATAAAGGCCCCCGCATGTTCCACAGGGACCGTTGGAAGGATTCCGTGCCCCAGATTGACAATATACCGTTCTTTGCCGAAAGCCCGAATCATTTCGTGAACCATTCTGCGGATCGTTTCAGGAGGGGACAGCAGCCTGGCCGGGTCAAAATTCCCCTGAAGGGTAATTTGCCCCCCACTGAGTTTCCTGGCGACCTCTGGGGCGCAGGTCCAGTCGACCCCAAGGGCGGCGGCTCCGCTTTGGGCCATTTCCCCAAGGGCAAACCAACATCCCTTCCCAAAGACGATCACCGGGGCCAGGGGCTTCAGGGCATCGACTATTTGCTGGAGGTACTGCCAGGAGAATTCCTGATAATCCGTCGGAGAAAGCATCCCACCCCAGGAATCGAAAAGCTGTACGGCGTGTACGCCGGCTTCTACTTTAGCCTTGAGGTAGGCAATGGTGGTATCCGTTATTTTTTGAAGGAGGGCATGAGCAGCGACTGGTTCGGTAAAACAGAAGGATTTGGCCAGGTCGAAATTCTTACTGCCCTGCCCCTGCACACAATAACAAAAAATCGTCCAGGGAGACCCCGCAAATCCAATCAATGGGACCTCGCCCTGCAGTTTTTCATTGGTCATGCGGATCGCATCCATCACGTATCCCAAACGCTCCTGTACGTCCGGGACCACAGCCCGCTCAACATCTACAGCCGTCCGGATGGGCGAAGGCAACCAGGGACCTACCCCGGGTTTCATTTCCACATCAATATCCATGGCCTGCGGGACTACAAGGATATCGCTGAACAGGATAGCCGCATCCATGCCATAGCGCCGGATGGGCTGAACCGTGATCTCAGAGGCCAGCTCCGGGGTTTGGCACCTTGTAAAGAAGTCATACTTCTCCCGGATGGCGATAAACTCAGGGAGGTATCGTCCCGCCTGCCGCATCATCCAGACCGGAGGCCTGGAAACGGTTGCGCCCTTAAGGGCTCTCAGGAACAGATCGTTTTTTACAGGTGGTGCCATAGTTGATTCGTTTTTCACGGTGTTGTTTGTTGAATTACAAGTGAAACCAGGGCTTCAACGCCCGGGGACTCTGCTATTTTAAACCTTTCGGTATGGTTGCTGACGGCCTGGGCGGTAGTTGGCCCGATGCAGTAAGCAGTGGCCAGGCCAATGGGGTTGGAACTGGTGTAACTTTCCACTCCGCTGGGACTGAAGAAGAGGATGCCCTCGAAGGTATCATTAAAAGCTCTTTCTTCAGTCTTAGTCCGATAGACGACAACCTCCTTCCAGTCCAGTTGAAGTTTGTCAAACGCTTCCGGTAAAATATCCAGCCGGCGATCCCCACAGTAATATATAAAAGACTTTTCG
>CBDUBB010000270.1:0-3989 GCA_965365265.1 uncultured Flavobacteriaceae bacterium | reverse complement strand
TGCTCCTGTTGTTTCTGGACATCTTTGTGCTCGAGCGCAAAACAGCCTGCTTGAAGAAGTTAGACCTGTTCAATGAAAAAAATACAGCCTGAATGAATCGGATTTTAGTTCTTATCGGCCTTTGCTTTCCGTTTCTGGGTTTTGCCCAGGAAAAACCGGAATCAGATCCCGGGGCCCTGAAAGAGTCCAAGAACCTGACCTGGGAGGCGGGCAGGGACCTGGAATCGGATGACTTTGTCAACGCCGAAGCAAAATACCGCCGGGCCATTGCCAAAAGCGAGGAAAATGCCGTGGCCCCTTACAATCTCGGGAATGCCTATTACGAGAAGGAAAGCTACAGCGAGGCATTTGGGAGGTTCCGGGAAGCCGGGGAACGCGCGGGGGAAAAACCCCAGAAACACAACGCGTACCACAATATGGGAAATGTCTACATGCAGCGAAAGGAGTACGAGAAAGCCATTGAGGCATATAAGGAGGCGCTGAGAAATGATCCCACAGACGAGGAGACCCGGTACAACCTTGCCCTGGCCAAGGAGCTGCTGAAAAAGGATCCGCAGCAACAGCAGAACGATCAGAATGAGGAAGACCAGGAGCAGGAAGATCAGCAGGAGCAGGAGGAGCAAAACCAGGATCAGAACGAGGGTGGGGAAGATCAGCAGGAGCAGGACCAGGAGCAAAACCAACAGGAGGGAGATTCCGAAAAAGAGGAAAACAAGGAAGGTGAGGGACCCGAAAAAGAAGAAAAGCAGCAAAAACCCAACCCTTCACAGCAAGAGGAACAAAAGCGGCCTCCGCGTCCAAACCAGCTCTCCCCCCAGCAGATCGAGAACCTTTTGGAAGCCATGGAGAACGAGGAAAAAAAGGTAAAGGAAAAAATAGACGCCCTCAAGGTCAAAGGGCCAAAAGTTAAAAAGGAAAAGGACTGGTAGGTGATCCGTACGTGGAAACATATTGCCCTGTTGCTCATGATGCCCTTCCTCGGCCAGCCCGTATTCGGGCAGCAGGAGGATGCGGTCACCTTTGAAGTCGAGCTCAGCAAGGATCGCCTGGGGGTGAATGAACGGCTGCGCGTCGATTTTACCATGAACCGGGATGGGGACAATTTTGTGCCCCCGGACTTTGAAGGGTTCCGCATCCTGATGGGCCCCTCTCAGGCGATCAGCTCTTCATGGATCAACGGCGTACGCACCTATTCCAAATCCTATTCCTACACCCTCCAACCACTGGCAAAGGGCAAATATACTATTGGTCAGGCCAGTATCGTGATCAGTGGGGAGACCTATAAGACCATCCCCCGGGCAGTTACGGTTACAGAGGCCGTGGACCAGCCCAACGGCGCCCCATCTGCAGACCGCATCGCCGATGAAAACCTTCACCTGGTGGCCGAGGTTTCCAAGACAAATCCGTACATGAACGAACCGGTAAGCGTCGTTTATAAGCTCTACGTAAGTCCGTCTATCGTCGTTTCCAACTTCCGTCCGATGGACAACCCCACCTACAACAATTTCTGGAGCCACGATATCCCCCTTACCCGCTACAACATTGAGGAGGGGCTCTTCGAGGGGAAACCGTACCGTTTTGTGGTACTGAAGCGGGTAGTGCTGTATCCACAGAAAAGCGGGGCCCTGGAAATCGAGCCACTGGCCCTGGATGTTTCCCTGGAAGTCCCCACGGACAAAAGGGATTTCTTCGGCTCCCCCATCTATACCAAAGCAAACAAAGTAGTCTCGGCCGGAAAACGCACCATTCAGGTAAAACCCCTCCCACAGGCAGGGCGCCCTTCGGACTTCAGCGGGGCCGTCGGGGAATTCCAGTTTACGGTATCCACCTCAAAGGATGCGCTGAATGCTTCAGAGTCCCTACAGGCCAAAGTTACCGTGGAAGGAAAGGGAAATCTGAAGCTTTTCCAGCTTCCCAAACTTACCCTTCCAAGTTCCCTGGAGGTCTATGAACCCGAATTCAGGGAAAATGTCAGGACAAACCTGTCCGGAATGCAGGGCAGTGTTACCGAGGAATACACCATAGTTCCCGGATTCCAGGGAAAGTATCCCATTCCCGCCATTAGCTTTTCCTACTTTAACCCGAAAACCGAGCGTTACGAGCGTATCGCTTCGGATGAAATTACCATAAACGTTCTCGAGGGGCCCCGGCCGACCACGGTAACAGAAACTGCGCCTAAAGAGGAAAAATCGACAGTGGTGGGCGGGGATCAGTTCTATTTCATAAAGCTGACCCCCGAGCTTGTCCCAAAAAAATGGGATCCCTTTTTCGGGTCAAAAGCCCATATTGCCTGGCTGTTTGGCCCCTTGCTTCTTATCCCGCTTTTTATTCTGTTCCGCAGAAGGCAGGAAGCCAGGGAACGGGATGTGGAAGGTCCCCGGGTGAAAAAAGCAAACCGCCTGGCCAGAAAATACCTTTCCCGGGCAAAAAGTGCCCTCGGCAACAAGGAAGATTTCTATATCGCCCTGGAAAAGGCCCTGCACAATTACCTCAAGGCCAAGCTCAAGATAGAAACCTCTGAATTCGCCAAGGACAAGATCCGGGCCCTGTTAACGGATAAAAAAGTAGACCCATCTGGGGTGGAAGGGTTTATAGGGTTGCTCGAAAACTGTGAAATGGCCAGGTACAGCCCTTTTTCTCAGGTGCAAATGGAACAGGATTACCAGAAAGCCAGCGAAGTGATAACCGCCCTGGACAAAACCTTGTAAATGAACCGACGCCTGTATATCATCCTTCTGTCGCTGACCCTTTTCATTGGGTTTTCCGCCCATGCCCAGGAAGATTCCCTTTTCAATAAGGCAACCACGGCGTACAATCAGGGAAAATACGATGATGCCATTTCCTATTATGAAGAAATTCTAAAGGGTGGGGAACATTCTGCGGCTGTTTATTTCAACCTGGGAAATGCGCACTATAAGAAAAACCAGATCGCGCCGAGCATTTACTATTATGAAAAGGCCCTGTT
Organism: uncultured Flavobacteriaceae bacterium; assembly: GCA_965365265.1. Lineage (GTDB taxonomy): Bacteria > Bacteroidota > Bacteroidia > Flavobacteriales > Flavobacteriaceae > Robiginitalea. The sequence goes on along the minus strand of CBDUBB010000270.1, from coordinate 1,024 downwards.
GCTCAAGCCGGAGGATCCCGAAATTCAGAACAACCTCAGATTTGCCCGGAACATGACCCTGGATGCCATCACACCCCTTCCCCAGACAGACCTCCAGCGGTATTACAGAGACCTGCTATTTGCCTTTTCAATGGATGGCTGGGCCTATGCCGGGATTTTCTTTGTCCTGTTCTTCGTGGGGGCCTATCTCTTCTTCCTGGGAAGCAACACCCCCAACAAGAAGCGTATTGGTCTTATCAGCAGCCTTGTATCCCTGATGCTTGCAATGGTGTGTACGGCACTCTCCTATCTCCAGTACCAGGTGTACCGGAAGGACCAGCCCGCCATCATTTTTGCCAGTGAACTCCCAGTGAGGCCCGAACCCAATGAAAGGAGCACTCCGGCCTTTCTCCTTCACGAAGGCACACGGGTACAGGTACTGGATTCCCTCGACCAGTGGAGAAAAATAGAGCTGGCCGACGGTCAAAATGGTTGGGTCCCCTCCGATTCCATGCGTCTATTAAAGGATTTTTGAGTTTCTTTAACAGTAGAAGTCACCTACTCTTTTATCTTTGTTACCAAGCCAATTGAAATGACTAACCGATACGTAGTCACATGCTTCCTTTGTATGTGGGTGATCTCCATTACGGCACCCCCACTCTTCTATTTGACCATGGAGGACCATGCCCTGATGGTTTCCATGAATGCAAATGAGGAAGAACCCGGAGAGGGAGAAAAACAGGACTGCCCGGAAGAAACTCTGGCACCCCCCGAAACCCTCCGCCTGCAACTGATTATAGCCGCCGCAACTAATTCCCCCATACTGAAAGATCAGGTCAACCACCTGGATATCATTCATGAGGTATTCCTGCCTCCTCCTGAATTAAGCCCGTATTCCTGACCCAATTTTTCTTTAGTCTATAACCTCGTGTTCGTTACGGGCACGCCAATTCCTTTTAGTATGTTTAAGTATCTCAAACAGGATCTTCCTGCCAGTGTGGTGGTCTTCTTCGTGGCGTTCGGCCTGGCGGGCACTTTGCTCGCC
>CBDUBB010000269.1:0-3991 GCA_965365265.1 uncultured Flavobacteriaceae bacterium | reverse complement strand
GTACATTTTGAGGTGCCCGAGACCCTGGAACATTATTTTCAGGAGGCAGGACGTGCCGGCAGGGACGGGAAGCCAGCTCTGGCCGTCCTCCTGTTGGGCCCCGATGATATAGAACAGGCCAGGGACCGGTACCTGGGAAACCTCCCGTCGGTAAAAGAGGTCCTGAAAACCTATGAAAAGCTAAACAGTTATTTCAGTATCCCATACGGGGAAGTATATGAAGACGCGCTGGCCTTTGATTTTTCGGATTTCTGTGAAACCTATCAACTCCCGACCGCTCTTACCTACAACGCCCTTGAAATCCTTGACAGGCAGGGTGTACTGGCCTTATCCCAGCAGTTCTGGCAAAAGTCACGAATTCAATTTACCTGTACCAAACCAGTGCTATGGAGGTACCTGAAGTCCTATCCGAATCTCCAGCCCACCGTACAGACACTGTTGCGCACCTACGGGGGGCTTTTCGATTTTGAAACCCCTATAAACCTCCGGGCGGTTTCTGGAAAGTTACAAACCGGGGAGGGCGACCTTTTAAAGCAACTCGAGCAACTCCATACCGATGAGATCATCCGGATGGAAACCTCAAAGGGCGACCTGGAGCTGCGTTTCCTGGTCCCAAGGGAAGATGAGAAGACCATCTACGCCTTTGCCCGGGATCAGGAAGCGCGTTTGAAGGTCAAGCGAAAGAAAGTTGAAAAAATGGCTGCCTACCTTCAAAATAATGCGGTATGCAGACAGGTGCAGCTGCTGGAATATTTCGGGGAGCTTCATGCACGGCCCTGCGGATCCTGCGATGTCTGCCTCGGGAGCACACGTTTGGACGCCGGTCAGCAGGAATCCCTGAAAAAATCCATTCTCAAAGCTCTTGAGAAAGGGCCTAAATCCTCCCGGGAACTGCTGGAAAGCAGTGATCTCCCGGAAGGGCCTGCCCTGTATTGCCTCCAACGCCTTTTGCAGGAAGGAGTCTTAACCCTGGGGGCTGAAAACCAATACCTCCTGTCATGAAGAAAAACCTCAGGATCGCATTTATGGGTACCCCTGAATTTGCAGTGGCCTCACTTGAGGCCCTCGTGGATTCAGGGTATCAGGTGGTCGTAGTCGTAACGGCTCCGGACCGGCCGGCCGGCAGAGGCCGGAAGCTGACCGCCCCTGCCGTAAAACAGTATGCCCGGGAGCAGGGTATTCCGGTATTGCAACCCACACGCCTGAAGGACCCCGGGTTCCTTGAGGAACTTAAAGGGTACGACGTCAATCTGCAGGTTGTGGTGGCCTTTCGCATGCTGCCTGAAGTTGTCTGGAAGTTGCCCGAGTACGGCACCTTCAACCTGCATGCCTCCCTTCTCCCGGAGTATCGCGGTGCTGCCCCTATCAACTGGGCGATCATCAACGGAGAAACCCAAACCGGGGTGACGACCTTTTTTATAGACGAACAGATCGATACGGGTAACATCATCCTACAGCGGGAAACGCTTGTTGGGCCGGAGGAAACCGCTGGGGAATTGCACGACAGGCTCATGCTGCTGGGCGCCAAACTCGTAGTGGAAACCGTTAAATGCATCGACAGGGGAAGTTTGAAGACCCAACCTCAAAAACACATCGATTCTCCCAAAACCGCACCCAAGCTAAACCGGGAAAACTCCCGCATAAGCTGGGACGCAGGGGCATCCCAAATTCATAACATGATTAGGGGGCTCTCCCCCTACCCAGGCGCCTGGACCATGTTGGAAAATGGTTCGGATACATTGCAGGTAAAAATCTATGCGAGTCACCGGTCCGAAATAAAGACCGGAGGAAAACCCGGGGAGTTAAAACAAGACGGAAACCGGCTTTTTGCGTGCTGTGGAAATGGCTGGCTGGAACTGCTTGAAATGCAGCTCCCAGGCAAGAGAAGAATGACGGTTCGTGAGATCCTGAACGGCCTTTCCCTGGACAAGGAGGCGCATTTTCGCTAAAGCCCCACAGTATAAGGGCTCCCGAAGTCTCACCAAAATACGGCCGGGTTATCAACAAAGCTGCCAAGTTATCAACAAAAGCCGGGATTTCCCCCGGATTTACTTGCGTTACCGCCAAATCCGTATAAATTTGTTTGCGCTTTGCAATATGTATAACAACTCTTAATTATTTAAATTATGAACAAGACAGAATTAATTGACGCTATGGCCGCTGATGCCGGTATCACCAAAGCTGCCGCCAAAAAAGCACTTGAGTCTTTCCTCGGAAACGTTGAAGGCTCTTTGAAAAAAGGAAATCGCGTATCCCTCGTAGGATTCGGCTCCTGGTCCGTTTCCAAAAGGAACGCCCGTGAAGGAAGAAACCCTTCTACTGGAAAAACCATCCAAATCCCCGCTAAAAATGTAGTTAAGTTCAAGGCTGGTTCTGACCTCAGCGACGCTGTGAACTAAGTTGCCTGCAACTTTACAATATAGAAGGCACCCGGGTTCGGGTGCCTTTTTTATTTTGATAATAAGGGGAGATGTTCTATTTTAGATAAGGTAAGCTAGTACCTGCATGATTGGTTTAAAGCCCAAAAAAGGCAAATTGTTGATCGCTGAGCCCTCCCTTACCGGGGATGTCTCCTTCAACCGGTCTGTGGTTCTCCTGGCTGAACACAACGATGAGGGTTCTGTTGGTTTTATACTGAACAAACCCCTTAACTACAGCATGAATGATCTCGTCGACGAGATCGAAGTTCCCTTTCCCGTCTTCAACGGCGGGCCGGTTGAACAGGACAATCTATACTTCATACACAAGGTTCCCGATCTTATCCCCCATTCCGTGGAAATCTCTGATGGGATCTACTGGGGAGGCGACTTTGAAATTACGGTCATGCTCGTAAATTCTGGAAAGATCAGCCAAAAAGACATTCGTTTTTTCCTGGGGTATTCGGGCTGGGCTTCCCTGCAGCTGGACCAGGAACTCGATTCAAAATCCTGGATCGTGGTCGCTAACAAATACGAAAGTAACATCATCCAGCAACCCGCAAATTCCTTTTGGAGGGACAAAATGATGGAATTGGGCGGGCAATACCTTCTCTGGTCTAACGCCCCTGAAAACCCTAGCCTTAATTAGGACTCAGCCAGGATCAATTTATTCAGCATTTGTGTAACCCTGTGGGCTGCTTCATCTGTAAAAGTGGCTTTACGATATTTGGTAATCGGCTGGACCCCATGGACGATATCCAGAAGGAACAGTTCATCCGCCTGCTGCAGGTCAAAGGGGGAAATCACCTCCTCGATCAGCTCCAAAGAATCATCTTTAAATCCATCCTTCAGCAAATACCCACGAAGGATACCAGCCCTGCAACCGCTGCTCAGCGGTGGTGTCTTTATCTGACTCCCCTTTCTCAAAAACAGGTTGCCGTGAAGTCCTTCTGCAACTTCCTTGCGGTGATTGAGCAACAGGCATGTATCCAGATCGTTTTCGCTGGCATATATACTGGCCAGGACCGGAGTAATCCTGTTGTGGTGTGGCAGTCGGGCCAGGGCGTCCGCCTGCAGGTAGTAATCCCTGAAAAGGTCTGCGATGAATGTTGCCTTTCCGGTTGTAAACGATACGTTTTCAAGGGGTAATGCCTCAATAATATAGGAGATCTCCTGAGTTTCCGGCAGGAGTTGGATCCCGCCTTTACGCACTACCATAAGTTCGATAAGGGCCGGAAACTTCTCATTTCCGGAAGCTGCGAGGGTTTTGCGAATTTCTGCCTCCAGGACCTCCAGGGTAAAATTCATGGGGATCTCCATTCGAAGCTGGCGCATGGCAGCCATGAGCCGGAAATAGTGATCCTCCCAAAACAGGAGGTTTTCGCCCGAATACCTGACCGTTTCCGATACCGCATCCCCAAAGCGCAATCCCCGGTTCTGATGGTTAAAAAAGTGACTGGAAGCCGGGAGCAGGTCGCCGTTGTAATTCACCATAAAAAAAGCCTTGAAAAATCAAGGCTAAAGATACGTACTTCCGGGCGGACCTCATTAGGTAGAGCCGATGACCTGTTTCA
>CBDUBB010000268.1:0-3999 GCA_965365265.1 uncultured Flavobacteriaceae bacterium | reverse complement strand
CCGGATACCTGTGTCCCTTGAGTTCCTCTTCCGCAAGGGAGACCCGGTCTATCACATAAACCGAGGGGTACAGGCGCATGGCTTCTTCCACGCACTGCTGTACAAACCCGAGCCAGGGGAATAATTCTTCCATCCCGGCTTCCCCTAGGTCTAACCCGGCTACCGACTCGTAGGCCTGTTGCTGGATTTCCGGATGGCGGGCGAGCAGAAAAAGGGTAAAACTAAGGGCATTGGCCGTGGTTTCGTGTCCGGCAGTGAACAGGATCAGCACCTCGTCAATTAGTTGTCTTCGTGACATAGGCGATCCATCTTCATAACGGGCTTCCAACAGCATATCGAGTAAATCCGCCTCGTTCCTGCCGGATTTAACCCGAATCTCTATCAGGCGGTTCAGGAGTCCGCGCGCTTCTTCCGAAAGCCGGAGATGACGCCGGATACGCCCTGTCGCCTGAAACCACCACTTAAAATAGGGTTGCCGCATTTCCCGGATAAGCATCTGCTGGTTGGCCTCAGTTATCTCCTGGAGCCGGTTCATATCCTTTCTGAGATCGCCAGCGCTGAACAGGGATTGAGCCACAACCTGGAAAGCCAGGTCACTCATAAGCGGGAAAACGTCCAGCGTCTGGTTGACCGGGATTCCGGATAACTCTGTACTGATAGCGCTGTACATAAGCCCCAGGAGTTGCTGGAGCTTTTCCCTGTGAAACGCAGGTTGAATCATTTTACGGTGCCTCCTCCAGAACTCCCCTTCGCTGGTCAGGATACCCTGTCCGATATATTTGGCCAGGTCCCTGGTTTGCAACTCGGATTTGGCATAATTCCGATGGTTCTTTTGCAATACATGCCTGACGATAAAGGGATCCCGCGTGAAGACCACCCTCGTTTTAGGCATAATCTGTATTTTGAAGGTATCCCCGTGCCGCTCGAAGTTTTCGCTATGGAATGGCAGTGGGTTTTTCAGGATGCGCTTGCGGTTCCGAAGTACCGTCCAGGGCGAGACCTCATGTATGTTCTCGCTTTGGTTCGCATCGGAATAGCCAGTGTCTTTTTCCTGGTTTTGGGTGGTTTTGGAGTTGTCAGACATTGCCTATTGGGTGTCTGAGAAAAGTCCGGGTTGGGTCCCGCCCTTGATCCTTCCCAGATGCCGGTATGCCAGCTCTGTGACTTCACGTCCCCGGGGGGTGCGCATGATAAACCCCTGCTGGATCAGGAAAGGTTCATATACCTCTTCTATGGTCTCGGCATTCTCGGATACAGCGGTTGCCAGGGTACTGATACCCACCGGGCCTCCTTTAAATTTATCGATAATGGTAGCCAGGATCTTATTGTCCATCTCATCCAGACCGTAAGTGTCCACGTTCAGCGCTTGCAGCCCGTATCGGGAGATTTCCAGATCGATCCTTCCGTTGCCTTTGATCTGTGCAAAGTCGCGAATCCGTCTAAGCAGGGCATTACAGATTCTCGGGGTGCCCCGGCTGCGCCCCGCAATCTCTATGGCGGCTTCATGGGATATCGGAACTTTCAGGATATCTGCAGACCGCTCCACTATGGTAGATAGGAGCTCGGTATTGTAATATTCAAGCCGGCTTGCAATGCCAAAACGTGCCCGCATGGGTGCCGTCAGCAGGCCGGACCGGGTCGTGGCCCCTACCAGGGTAAACGGGTTCAGGTGGATCTGTACCGATCGGGCATTAGGCCCGGATTCGATCATGATGTCGATCTTGAAATCCTCCATGGCGGAGTAAAGGTATTCCTCCACCACCGGGCTCAACCGGTGTATCTCGTCTATAAAGAGTACGTCCCGTTCTTCAAGGTTGGTCAGCAGACCTGCCAGATCCCCTGGTTTGTCCAGTACCGGGCCGGAAGAGACCTTCAACCCCACACCCAGTTCATTGGCCAAAATATGGGCCAGGGTCGTTTTACCCAGCCCCGGGGGGCCGTGAAGCAGGGTGTGATCCAGGGCCTCCTGCCGGAGATTGGCGGCCTCAACAAACACTTTCAGGTTTTCAAGCACCTTTTCCTGACCGGTAAAATCATCAAAGGAGATCGGCCGGAGTGCCCTTTCGATATCGAGTTCTTCCGGGGACAGGTGTTCTGAAGTTGGATCTAGGTGTTCGTTCATCTGCAAACAAAGATAGGAAAACTGCCCCGCAATAAAGGGGATGCAGACCTGTGATTTCTTCCACACATTTTTTGACAATTATCATATTTTCTAAACCAAAAGTTCCCCTTCTTTGTAAGAACTAAGAGCGCAGTTTACCGAGTGGTTGGCGCTATGCAATTAACACCTAAAGCCCTTCTTATGGCGACATTCAACCTCACCCAATACGGGATCGACGTAAAAGACATCCACCGCAACAGTAGCGTACCCACACTGTATGAAATCGGGTTGCGCAAGGAAGCAGGGACCGCCATCTCCGATGTGGGTGCCCTGTTGGTTTACTCAGGCGAAAAGACAGGACGAAGCCCGAAAGACAAGCGCATTGTCAGGCACGCCGACTCCGAAGACAATATTGACTGGGGAAATGTAAACATCGGCCTTGATGAAGAGACCTATTTCGTGAACCGGGAACGGGCCATCGATTACCTGAATATTTGTGAACGCCTTTTCGTCGTGGATGCCTTTGCCGGCTGGGACCCCAAATACCGTCTCAAAGTCCGGATCATCTGTACCCGTGCGTATCACGCCCTTTTCATGCAGAACATGCTGATTATGCCGACGGCAGCGGAATTGGCGGATTTTGGCGAACCGGATTATGTAATCCTCAATGCCGGGGGATTCCCCGCCAACTCCTACACTTCCCAAATGACTTCCAAGACCTCCGTGGACGTAAACCTGGAACGCAAGGAAATCGTGATCCTGGGAACCCAGTATGCCGGTGAAATGAAAAAGGGGATCTTTTCCGTGATGAATTACCTGATGCCTCTGGAAGGGGTCCTGCCCATGCACTGCTCGGCAAACGTGGGGACCGGAGGGGATGTCACCTACCTTTTCGGACTCTCAGGAACCGGAAAGACAACCCTGAGTGCCGACCCCAAGCGGAAATTAATTGGGGATGACGAACACTGCTGGACAGACGAGGGGACCTTCAATATCGAAGGTGGCTGTTATGCCAAGGCCATTAATCTTTCTGCAGAGAGTGAACCCGATATCTTCAACGCCATCCGGTTCGGAACCGTCCTGGAAAATGTGGTCTATGACAAGGCAACCCGGGAGGTGGATTATACAGATACCTCCATCACACAGAATACCAGGGCCTCCTACCCCATCCACCATATCGAGAATGTCCAGATTCCCTGTGTGGCTGGCCATCCTAAAAACATCATTTTCCTCACCTGTGATGCCTTCGGGGTACTTCCCCCGGTAAGCCGGTTGACCCCGGAACAGGCCAGTTACCACTTTATTTCAGGGTATACGGCCAAGGTGGCCGGGACCGAAATGGGAGTCACTGAACCCGAAGCTACCTTCAGTGCCTGTTTCGGGGCAGCCTTTATGATGTGGCACCCTAACAAGTATGCGGAATTACTGGCGGAAAAAATGAAGAAGCACAATGTAACCGCCTGGCTGATCAATACCGGCTGGACGGGCGGAGGGTATGGAGTGGGTTCCCGCATTAAGCTGAAGTATACACGCGCAATGGTTGATGCCATTCATAATGGGGATTTTGAGGACACCAATTTTGAGAAGGACCCGAACTTTGGTTTTATGATCCCGGATTCCTGCCCGGGGGTTCCACAGGCGGTTCTGATCCCAAAAAACACCTGGGATGACAAAAAGGGATACGAGGCTACCAAAGACAAACTGATCGCACTCTTCAGGGAGAATTTCAGGCAGTTCGAAGCAGGGGTAAATACCGATATTATCGAGGCAGGCCCCTCAACTTCTGATTAGCGCAGGGGTCATCTGCCCGGCTGGGCTAATCCGGGACCTTGTGCAGTTCCGACCTGTCGAACATGCCGAGGATGCGTATTTCGGGTTGCCCATACACAAAGAGGCGG
>CBDUBB010000267.1:0-4009 GCA_965365265.1 uncultured Flavobacteriaceae bacterium | reverse complement strand
CCTTGGGCAGATTACCCAAAGGCTTTTTGAGGTTGGGGGGCAGTACCGCAGAAACATGTAGGGGCTTCGGGCAATCAGTTCCCGAGGCTTTTGCGCCAGTGCTTGAAGGATTTGCGAAAACTGGTGAGTTCCTTCCGCAATAAATCAAGGTATTCCTGCTCCCGCATCCCGTCCATTTCAAGCCCTTTGCAATAACTGCTCAGGTTCCGGATCATAATCGTAATGAACTTCAGGCTGTTTTGTCGGATAGAAAGGGAGGATGTCCCTGCCGCCAGGGCAATTTGCTTGCGGATCAACTCCGAATCAGACAACAACGACCCGGCCACCTGGCCCCTGAGGCTGTTTACCTTGTAGAGGTTGATAAAATCTTCCCTCCCACCGACACAGGATGCAATGGCGCGGCTCATGGCCTGCAGTTCCAGGGCTTTCTGGTATACGTGAAGATTCCTAAGTCTTTTCGAGGACATTTTCTACAGAAAAATATGCTGTAAATTACCATGAAAATCCTAAGAAAATATTCTTAAATTAATGAGATAGTAGTAAATTACTTAAAAATAGAAAAAATTAATAGGCATTTGATTTGGAATTTAAATTAGATAAACTAAACTGGGATATCCTCGCTGCCTTGCAGCGGAATTCCAGGGCTTCCCTTTCGGGAATTGGCAGGCAAATTGGCCTGACCCCTCCGGCCGTCGCGGAGCGGGTGAAGCGGATGGAAGACCTGGGTATCATAGAGGGTTACTGGACCTCTGTGGCACATAGTAAGTTGGGGTACCAACTCAAGGCAATCATAACGCTCAGGGCATTTATGGGAAAGCTGAAGCCCTTCCTGGAGCATGTCCGTACCCTGGAAGAGGTGGTCAATTGTTACCGGATCACAGGGAATGAGAATATCATCATGGAAGTGGTTTTCCGGGACCAGTTCCACCTTGAGGAGTTTATCGACCAGTTGATTCAATACGGGGAAACCCGCACCCACATCATCCTGTCCGAAGTGATTTCCAATGCGCCCATCCGAAGGACGAAGCCTTCGGGCTGAAAACAGTTCGGTGCACTTCTCCTCCGGGTATTTAAGTCGCTGTGATAGTTTCTGCTAATTGCTTAATTTAAGGTCGTCAATACCAAATGTGGCCGGAAGGTGTTTGGGAACCCAGTTGAGAATGGCCGGGTTTTTGATACAAAAATTACTATGAAAAAAAGCATCCTCTTACTCCTCATTTTAGGGAGCTTCGGGGTCCAGATCCAGGCCCAGCAGCTCATTCTTCGCAAAGGGGTGGTTCTGGACTCCCTGCCCGTACAGGATTCAGTGGCCAGCGAGCTTAAACTCTACCTTCCCAGGAATTTTGAAACCACCCGGACATGGCCTTTGATCTTTATTTGCACCGAGAATGGCAAGGCAGTCCAGACCCTGCGTTTTATGACCGAGGCAGCAGAAAATAACGGATATATCCTGGCGACCTCGGAGGCGACCCAGGATACGATTCCCCTCACAGAAAAGGTTTTACGGATCAATGGCAGCCTGGAAAAACTGCAGGAATACCTCCCCCTCGACCTTACACGTATCTACACGGCGGGGTACGACCTGGGCGGTCAGCTCGCAGCTCTGATCCCTTCGTTGATACGCCCCGTACGGGGTGTCCTGGCCATTGGATCCAATATGCCCAGCATGGAGTTGATCGAAGACAGGGGGTCTTATGAGTTTGTAGGCGTTATGGGGCGTGCGGATTACCTGTATCCGGACCTGCGTTCCATTGAAGAAATCCTCGATCAGAAGAAGATATCCAATCACGTGCTGTATCATACCGGAGGACACGAGTGGCCTGATTCAAAATACGTAAGCTACGGCATGCAATTCCTCAGCCTTATGGCGATGAAAGACAGGAATGCCGTAAGGGACACGGCCTTCATCCAATCCGCATACGCGGAATTCCAGGATTATGTTGTGACCCTCGAAAGCAGGGGAGAATTCCTACTGGCAATGGACCAGGTAGAGGAGGGGTTGTCCCTGTACGACGGCCTGATCAACACGGACTGGCTTAAGGACAGGCGAAAGGATCTTCGCAAAAACAGCTCCTATAAGGGGCAGAAACGCGAATGGGAGCAGGTAAGGCTGCAGGAGATCATCCTCACGGAGGACTACACGTTTTACCTGCAGGAGGATGTTGCCAGCTTCAACCTTAACAACCTTGGATGGTGGAATTACCAGATGGGTAAGATCATGAAGTTCAAGGACAGTCCCAAGAAGGAGGAAAAACTTATGGGGCAGCGCCTGGAGGGCTATATAAATGCGCTTATCGGTGATTATATCAACGCCTATGGCACGGGGCCGGACCCTGATGAAGACGCCCTGATATTCCTCTATATGCTCAAGACCATAACCGCACCCCTGGAGTACGAAAATTACCTGAAGGTCATCTCTTTTACGGCCAGGTACGGGGATTTTGGGACTGCCAACTTCTACCTGGAGGAACTCCTCAAAAAAGGATACCGGGACGCAGACCAGTTGTATGACTTGCCCTATACCGGCCTGCTGAGGATCAGTCCGGAATACAACAAGCTAATCGCCCAGTACCTCGGGGAGGCCCGATATGCCATAGAGTAGCCTTTGAATCGATTCCCCGGATAGGCCCGGTGCTGAATCCCCGCCTGTTTTCCTATTTTTGACCATCATTTAGAACGAAAAAAAGAAGAGATGAAGGCAAGCAACTGGCCATGGCGCTACTATCTCCCGTTCTTCGGGCTTGTTTTGACCCTGTCGGGATGCGGGGATGGCAAAAAGTACCACGACCTTGAAAAGCCGGTGGTCATCGAAGGGAAAGGGCCCCTGGCCGATATCCAGACCTTTCGGAATTCGTTGAATGAATCCTTCCGCGATCCCGAAACCTCCCCCCTGCCGGACCGGTACCGAAAAAATTTTGAAGGTCTCGATTTTTACGACCCGGATACGAATTACCGCATCTGGGCGCGCCTGGATCGCACCCCGGAAGCGCTTCCATTCGATATGCCTACCAATACAAACGATTCTGCACGGGAGCGCGTCTTTGGAAAACTGACCTTCCAGCTCGAGGGAACCACCTATGTGCTGGAGGTGTACCAGAGCCCCGAACTCCTGTCGGATCCCGGTTATGAGGATTATCTGTTTCTCCCCTTTACGGATGATACCAATGGAGGGGAAACCTATGAAGGGGGACGGTATATCGACCTCCGCATCCCGGAAGGAGATTCGATTTTGATTGATTTCAACAAGGCCTACAATCCCTATTGTGCATACAACCCGAGTTATTCGTGCCCCCTGGTCCCGCCGGCAAACCACCTCGGGGTGGAAATAAGGGCGGGCGTAAAGGATTTCCTGCCCTTAAAAAAGCCCTGACCTCTGGTTCCCGGCCGGGCTTTGATGCGCAAAAAAGACCGTAAAATCAGGACTCCCACCTCTGCGAAAAACCCGGAGGGTTAGTGCTGGTTCATCCGGAAGTCGGCATAGGAGTCCATTCCGTGCTCGTGCAGGTCCAGGCCTTCCAACTCCTCCTGCCGGTCTACCCGTAGTCCTATTGTTTTTTTCAGAACAAATAGTATGATAAAGGCCGACAGCCCGCAAAAGATGGCCGCTGCAGCTATCCCCTGCAGTTGATAAAGGAACTGGGTGCCTCCGGCCTTTGTCCCGAAAATGCCCACGGCAAGGGTTCCCCAGATGCCGCAGATAAGGTGTACGGTTACGGCACCAACCGGGTCATCCAATCTCAACCGATCTATAAGGGCCACCCCTGCTACGATAATCGCCCCGGAAATAAGGCCAATTACCACGGCTTCATTGGGAGTCATCAAGTCTGCTCCGGCCGTGATCCCCACCAGCCCGCCGAGAATTCCGTTGAGGAACATGGTGAGGTCATAGTTTTTGTACGCCAGTGTTGATACCGCAAAAGCTCCTATGCCTCCTGCAGCCGCCGCCAGACTGGTAGTGGTCAGGACCAGGGAAGTCAGGGCGGGGGCGGCCGAGAGGACTGAACCACCG
>CBDUBB010000266.1:0-4017 GCA_965365265.1 uncultured Flavobacteriaceae bacterium | reverse complement strand
AGTTATTTTGAAGGGTCTCTATCCAGGTTTCTGCCTGATGGAGATAATCTTCCTCCCCACTTACCTGATACATGCGGAAGGCGGCCCGGGCCATAAAGGCATAATCTTCGAGAAAGCCCTCGGAGCGGGTATCCCCTTCCTTATAGCTGTGGCGCAGGCGACTTCCATTTTGAGCATGTTCAGCGATAAAGGCATACAGGTCCCTGGCCTCCTGCATATACATGGAATCCCCAAAGGCGTCATACGCATCGGCCAGTCCGATTATAAGCAGGGCATTCCAGGAGGTGATAATTTTATCGTCCCTTCCCGGAAACGGCCGTTCGGACCGCTTTTGCATCAAAAGGGTGTGCCACCGCTTCAGATGCGCCTCCAATTCGTCCGGGGACAGGTCATGCACTTTGGCAAAATCAGCATCAGGGCCCTCCCGGAATGGCACATACTGGCCATTGTCCCATGCCAATTCCGGCCGGATGCCATAATAGGCGGCAAAAAGGGGGAAATCTTCCCCGAGGAGGGCCTGCAATTCATCGGCCTGCCAGAGATAGAACCTGCCTTCCTCCCCTTCTGTATCCGCATCCAGGGCGGCATAGTACCCTCCATCCGGGGCCTTCATGTCCCGTTTGAGAAATGCAACTATTCGCTCTACCACCCTTTTGTATTCCGGTTTGGAGTAGACCGAATAGGCTTTTGAGAAAACCCCCAGGAGCTGGGCATTGTCGTAGAGCATCTTTTCAAAGTGGGGGATGTGCCAGCGCGGGTCCGTGCTATAGCGAAAAAAACCACCGCCCACCTGGTCAAAAACGCCCCCCAGGGCCATGCGGTCCAGGGTGAGCTCCAGATGGTCCTCCGCCTTCAAATCCCCTGAAAGATGGCTGTAGGCCATCAAAAATTCCAGGGTGGGCGGCAACATGAATTTCTGGGTTTCCGAATTCCCGCCCCATTCGGGGTCCCAACGGGTCCGCCAACCGGTTAGGGCCGTTTCAAGGACACCTTCCCTGAATCCGCCCTTGCCCGGGTCAGGAACCAGGTTTACCTCGGCAACGCCCTGAGCCACCTGATCGGCATACTCCGAAAGTTTTTCCGGGTCGCTCTCAAACCTTTTTGACACTTCGTCCAAAACCTGAAGCCAACGCTCCCGGGTATGGTAGGTACCCCCATACACAGGTTTCCCGTTTGGCAATACGATCACATTCAGCGGCCACCCCCCTGAACCGGTCATCAGCTGGACCGCGGTCATATAGACCTGATCCACATCCGGCCGTTCCTCCCGATCCACCTTTACATTGATGAAACGGGAATTCATAAGTTCTGCCACAGAATCATTCTCAAATGTTTCCTCTTCCATGACATGGCACCAGTGGCATGAAGAATATCCAATGCTGATAAGCACCAGCTTGTTTTCCCGCCGGGCCATTTCCCAGACCTCATCGCTCCAGGGTTGCCAGTGTACGGGGTTTTCAGCATGCTGAAGCAGGTATGGGCTGGTTTCCTGCCCGAGCATGTTTTTGCGGCCAGCCTCCCCGTTACCGCAGGATGCCAGCAGCAATACGCTAAGGAGAAAACTCCAAAATGGGAAACCTATCGTTTTCATGTAATCCCCGGATTATTCCGGCCTCCGGCCAAAAGTACGAATATATGTAGTATGCAGTAGCAGTTGGCAGTAGGCCGTGCCTACCGCCCCTTCTCTCTTGAATACTGCAGAAACCACTCGTAGAGCCCATCCTCCTTATAGGCCCGTTCCCAGGAATTATGACCCACCCCTTCATAAGCCGTAAGTCGGACGTCATATCCCATGCTTTTAAGTTTTTGCACCATCTGTTCGGATTCAGAAAAAGGGATTACCGGGTCCTCCGTGCCATGGAAAACCCAAATAGCCAGGTCCCTGTCGATCCAATGGGCATAGGGCACGGGAGTCATGCCACAAACCACGGCCATAGCGGCAAAGGTCTCCGGAAACTGGGTGGCCAGCTCCCAGCAGGCATTCCCGCCCCGGCTCAGTCCGGTCAGGTAGATCCGGTTGCGGTCTACCCGATTCTCAGAAACCACCCTGTCCAGAAGCGACATTACCGCCCGGACATTCCACCATTGTTGTTTATGCGGGTTCTGGGGTGCCAGGATCAGAAATGGAAATTCCGCTCCCTCCGACACCAGTTTCGGAAGCCCGTTTTTTCGGATCATGTCAAGGGAGGCTCCGGACTCCCCTCCACCGTGCAGGAATAGTAGGAGGGGGAATTTCTTCCCGGATTGCAACGGATACTCAGGCGGATAATACAGGAAGTACTCCAGGGTTTCCGAAACGGATACCTTCTCCCTGCCGGATATCAACCTGGGCTGTTCTCCACAACCCAGAAATAGCAACAACATGGCCGATATAAGCACGCTTCGGGATTTCCTGTCCATTCGTTCCGTTTTCTGCAGGGCAGCCCTAAAGATATTGAATTAAGGAGAATCCGTAATCTGCAGGGGATTCGGCCAGAACCCACCGCTGACAGAAAGTTACGTACTGGTTTTCCGGGCACGAAAGTGGCCTGACAAGGATTTGCGCCTTTTTTATATATTAAGTATTCAGGGGTAAGCACGCTGCAGGTTTCAACCATATGGCTTCAAGTGCTTCTCCAGCAGCTGACCCCCGTCATTTTTGAATTGGTAGTGAATTCCTAAATTAGGTGTAGTTGCGTCCTAAAGAATACAGACATGAACAACCTCAAGAATCTTTTACAGGAAATTACAGGGCTGACGAACGAGATTGAAACCAACTATCCGGAATTGTACCGGTACCTTGATGAAAATCCCCTGACCCTGCCGGTCAGCAGCCACCCGCACATCGACAAGGCCGTGCTGCAGGAATACCTTCAGGGACTGCGGGAACTGTTGAGGCATCACCTGGAAACACATAAAGCTGAAAACAACCCTGCCTAAAAAAATTGCCATGGGAGAAATTGCCACATCGGATCGGATGATCACCCTTTTCTACAATTCCAATTCCCGCAGGGCCAAACAAACCCTGGCCTATGCCAGGGCGGAAGGACTCCCTGTTGAAGAAGTCGATCTGTTGAAAACCCCACTTACAGGCACCCAGATCGTCGAGCTCGCTGATCGGCTCCAGCTCGCAGTGCGGGATCTGGTCAACCAGGAACACCCCTCCTACAAGAGGCATTTCGAACCGCATGAATTTTCTACCGAGGACTGGATCAAGTTGATTCGAAAAAACCCGGGGGTGATGAAACAACCCATCGCGCTGAGGGGCAATCTGACCATCCTGGTAGAAACGCCCTCGGATATCATAAAAATCTGAGGGTATCCGCAGACCACACGGTATTCCCTTGTAGCCTTCACATTTCATTAACACCTGAAAAAGAGCTAAAAGTGTAATTTAGCCTCCATGAAAATGCGTCAATTGCATTGGTTTGCCTCACTCTTCCTGCTCCTGATCTTTTTAGGGAGCAAATCCATGGAGTATCATACGGTTACTCATGTGGATGAAGACAGCATGGAGTGCGAATGGTGTGATTTCGCCCTTTTACTTCAGGCCACACCTTTTGAACCTGCCTCTGTGGCTTCGGCGGAAATGGTGGCAACCCTAATCGAAACCAGGCGGGCAAACTATCTGTTCACGCCCGTTTTCGTTGCCAAGGAGTCCGATTTCCGGAATTTCAGCCGGCCTCCGCCTTCCCTGTCATAACTGACAGAAACCCTTCCACACGATGGTGTCCCGGGGACATGCATCGGACCGTTACCTGAAACATTCTAATGAAACATATCCTGGCGCTTATTCTATTTGCATTCCTGTATCCTGCGGTGTCCGCTCAGCAGTGCAATGCAACGCTTTCAGGCAAAATCCTGGACTTTCACGACCAGACACCCCTGGCAGGTGCCACCGTTTTGGTCATCGGACAGGGTAAAACGGCCTTTACCGGTTTTGAGGGGGACTACCGGATTGAACGTCTTTGCGAAGGTACTATTGAGGTGGAAGTGTCCCATCCGCAGTGTCGGACTGTACTCTATCGCATCGAAATC
>CBDUBB010000265.1:0-4020 GCA_965365265.1 uncultured Flavobacteriaceae bacterium | reverse complement strand
CTCAAAAGCGCAAGCTGAACGATGAGGTGTCCCGAGTTAGGGACCTGCAGGATGCGCTGTTTCCAGGGGGTAGCCTTCAGGAGCGCAGTCGAAATTTTTCGGAGTTTTATCTCGATTTCGGACCGGAACTGTTCCAGGACCTCCTCGAGGCTTTTCAGCCTTTAGATCAGGAGTTTTCGGTCTTCACTTTTTGATCAGGTGTTTCTCTAGCCCCTGAAGCCTATATTTGCATTCAGCTTAACCCTTTACAACATGCATACCTTAGATATCGATACCGTCGAGATGACCCTTGACGTGATGAAATACGCCATCAGCAGGATTACCAACAGCGCTCCCGACCTCGGTCAGCCCAAAAAGGAATCTGAACTCCACGCACTGGCGGGAGAAACCATCACCCCCGAAGGGATTGGTGGA
The DNA here is from genome assembly GCA_965365265.1 of uncultured Flavobacteriaceae bacterium. Classification (GTDB taxonomy): domain Bacteria; phylum Bacteroidota; class Bacteroidia; order Flavobacteriales; family Flavobacteriaceae; genus Robiginitalea. The sequence continues at coordinate 3,606 of CBDUBB010000265.1, read as the reverse complement.
GAAAAGGCCTTCGAGATCTTCCGGGATGTCCTTGTGAAAGCCACGGTACCTATCGATCACCCGCGACATTTGGCATTTGTGCCCGCTGCGCCAACACGCGCAGCTATTCTCTTTGATTTGATAACCTCGGCTTCCTCCATACATGGGGCATACTGGATGGAAGGAGCAGGAGGGATCTATTGTGAGAACAGGGCCATGGACTGGCTTGTTTCCCTGACTGGGATGCCTCAGAGCGCCTTCGGTGTTTTTACGAGCGGAGGCACGGCTGCCAACCTGTCCGCCATGGTAACGGCCCGGGAGGTTTTTCGCAAGGAAAGGAAGCCAAACGGCAATAAAGGATTGATCCTGACCTCCAGTGGCGCCCATAGTTCGATCAAGGCGATGGCCAAGGTCATTGATGTGGATGTACTGCTGGTAGAGACGGAGGATCGGATGACCGGTGCCATGCTGCAGGCGTCCATCGACCAACTGCAGCCCGATCAGCGGGAACGCCTCTTTGCAGTTGTCGCCACCGGGGGGACTACCAATGCGGGGATCGTGGACGACCTGCAGGGAGTTGCCTCAGTATGCAAAAAAGAAGCCCTTTGGTTCCACGTCGATGCGGCCTATGGAGGAGGGGCCCTGGTAGTGGATTCCGTGCGGCCGTTGTTCCGCGGGATTGAGGAGGCCGACAGCGTCACCATCGATCCGCACAAATGGCTGTTTTCTCCCTACGACTGCGGGGCGGTGATCTACCGGGACCCGGAATTGGCCCGGGAGGCACACCAGCAGGAAGGTTCCTACCTCGATATTTTCAGGGATGAAGGGGCCCGGGGCTTCAATCCTGCCGACTACCAGATACAGCTAACACGTCGTTTGAGGGGATTGCCGCTCTGGTTTTCCCTGGCCACCCATGGAACCGATAAATACAAATGGGCCGTGGAGCGGGGGATAACCCTTGCAAACCGCTCCGGGGAACTCATCCGGGAGGAATCCCACCTTGAACTGGTTCGGGAGCCTAGCCTCTCCTGTGTGTTATTCAGGCGGAAGGGCTGGAATCCGGAAGACTACACCTGTTGGACCTATAAGAATCACAAGGAGGGGATTGCTCTGGTGGCCCCTACGCAATGGCACACCAGGGAAGGATCTGAAACCGTGCTTCGCTTTTGCTTTATCAATCCGGATACCACGGAAGAAGACATCCGGGTTATCCTGGAAACACTACGGGACTAGATAATCGCTCTTCCAGTCGCCTTCCCTTTTTGAGAATCGCACCCTGATGTGGTGCGGGCGTTTCAGTTGGAGGTATTCCACCTTGAAAGGGAGGATGTAGACCACTGAAAAAAAGTCGTCCCTGTCTATATACTCGACCTTTTCCGGATTCAGGATTTCTGTTCCCGGAGCGGAAGTGGTGGTAAAGTCCTTCTGGGAACCGCCCTCCACGTGGGACCAGTGCGCCTGAAGTACCTCTTCATCCCGTTCCCGTATGGCCAGCCCCTCAATGCGAAGCTGCATGAGCTTGTCGGGATGGTAGAGGAGAAGGCTTACTTTGTTGTTTTCCTTTATGTGGAGGATTTTCTTCGAGCGGGAATCCGTATAGAAGGTCATTTGAAGGCTTTCCGGGTCGAACTCGCGAATTTTGATGGTCCTCAGCCTGGGAAGACGCTCCAGGCCAAGGGTCGCCAGGGTAGCGAACCTGAAAGGATGTGACGTTTCTTCTACTCCCTTCTGAAGTTCTGTTTTGACCGAATTCCAAATGTGATTTGCCATTCCCTTCGACTTTAAATTAAAGTTACGAAAAAATTCACTTTTACGGTAGGGTATTGGAGGGTGTGGTTGTTATAGAATTGAAGTTGCTATGAAAGAGGATTTCAATCTCTGCTCCCTGCAAAGAAAAAATGACTGGGAGCAGAGTTCCTCTAACACCAAAAGTGTTATTTGAATTAGCGCGTTTAGTGTCATAATTAGTTCATGTGTTTAGGTTGGTTATGCCCTGTGAAAATAGGGCAGTAAAGTTCCCTGGCTGCCCAGCCGGGGAATTTTGTTTTACGGGTGTTTTGGACGGGAAAAACCCCAAAAAGCAAAATGTAGGAAAAGGTATAAATAACTATAAACCAGACTTATAAAAATATTTATCAGAACTATTGATTTATACTTTTATAAAACCTGAAAAATCCGGCTTTCGGGCGCTGTGGTCTGTGATTTTCCCGGTGTGAAACAGGAAAAAGTAGACGTGTTTGTGGGTGGTTGGCAGTGAATTTGAAGGGGGGTCTTATCAACCTCCGCAAGAGGAATGATAGCTAAAATTGACGCGACCATAAGCCGTGCTTTTTCCTGAGAACCGATCCGATTCGGATCAGATGGTCGGCGCATTTATACGGGAGGTGCAGCCATGGCAATCTCCCCCGATTTAACCCCGGGTGATCTTTGGTCCTGGCAGGCCGGAAGGTGAGCCCGTCTACGGATACTGGCGGTGATTCAGCTCGGTGCTCAGCATTTTAAGGATCGTATCGTTGTGTTCGGTAAGCCATTCCAGCCGTATTTTGGCATTTTGGGTGTTCCATAGCCGGTCCACGGAGGCATTCTGGAATTCCCGGTCCCTTAAGAGCCCAATCGAATCTGAGCCAAACATTTCCTGATCGTACTTGTCTTCACTCATGATAAGGGGAATATAGCGCTGGCGGATTTTGTGTTGCTGCCCTGTGATCTCCTTAAGCGTATTTTCCAACTCCTTGTACTGGCTGAAGGTGGCAGGGAAAGACATCACGGCGAGTTTGAGCTGGTTATTGGGTATTGGTTCGAGGTCCAAACCGTATTCGGCTGAGGTATTGGTGTGGAGCAATTCCAGGGTTGGGGTCCAGAGATTATCGATGGAATCGAATACGGCAGGCGGGGGCAACGCGGCCTTCGGGCCGGTGTTCCTTAGGGCTGCATCAATATTCTCCAGCCCCCTTTGATAGTCCCGCCTTGAGGAGCTTAGGATCAATTTATTCGTGTTGAAGTCCTCGACCAGCTGCTGGAGGAGCCGTATTTCTTCCCTGTTTTCTTTGCGGTCCTCGTTCCAGTTGTCCACCTGCAGGGCGATCAGGATGCCCAGGACAAGCAGCAGGAATTCCCCCAGAGCGTACAGGATATACCTGCTGTATTTGCCGGCAGTCATCAGGTTTCGTTTTTCGTTCTTCAGGAGGTTGCTCATGGCCGTGGATAAATGAATAGGAAGTTTGCTGAATCCGGACTTAAAGATAGTTTAATTCAAAATCTCCAACCCCTTTTCCCCGTCAATAGTTCCCAAAACCCAAAACCTTAAACTTTGAACCTTGAACCCATTAACCCCTGCAGCCAATGCCGCCAGCTGCAATCTACCATTACTAACTTCTCCCGGGGCCTCTTGATAACCTGAAGATAAATATTGATGCCACCCCTGAAATGGGTTGCCGCATTTTACTATTTTTGGCCATGCAAAATAACGTCCTGATCCTCGATTTCGGTTCCCAGTATACCCAATTAATCGCCAGGCGCGTTCGGGAACGGAATATTTTCTGTGAAATTAAACCGTACAACCACCTGCCGGAAGACCTTTCGCAGTACAAGGCCCTGATCGTACCACACAGCGGTCGCGTCGGTGCG
>CBDUBB010000264.1:0-4021 GCA_965365265.1 uncultured Flavobacteriaceae bacterium | reverse complement strand
GGCCTAAGGGCCAAGGACAAGTCCTTTAACGCCACCATGGAAACCAGTTTTGATCCGGACCTGCCCGAGATAGATATCGTTCCCCAGGATATCGGAAGGGTCCTGCTGAACCTGTTCACAAACGCCTTCTACGCCGTGAACGAAAAGAAAAAAACAGCTGACAATGGGTACACGCCATCGGTAACCGCCGGTACAAAACAGCAGGGGGAGTGGGTGGAAATTGCCATTTCGGATAATGGGACAGGGATGCCTGAGCATGTGAAAGACAAGATTTTCCAACCCTTCTTCACCACCAAACCCACCGGGGAGGGTACGGGTTTGGGGCTCTCCCTTAGTTATGACATTGTGAAGGCCCACGGTGGGGAACTGAATGTAGCCACCGAGGAAGGGCAAGGCACCACTTTCTTCATTAAATTTAAACCCACCTCCTGACCAATGAAGGCAAAAACCATTTACGGAAACTCACCACAGGAATTTCGCTCCGCCCTGCAGGAAAGCATGAAGGACGGCTACCAGCCTGCCCTGGCCATCGTCTTTATTTCGGTAAAGCAGGACAGGGAATCGGTTCTCGAACTTTTCCAAAAGGAAGGCATTGAGGTCATCGGGGCGACCTCATCCGGGGAATTTATCGATGGGCATCAAAGCTCAGGAGGTATTGTTGGCATGCTGCTGGATTTGGACAACGCGAACTATCGCATCCTCATTCGGGAAATCGGTGGGAATTCGTTGGAAGAAACCGCCAAAAACCTGCTGGAAGAAGCCTATGCGTCCTTTTCCGACCCGGCCTTTATCCTGTTGAGCACCTTTCACAGTGAAACGGGCACCACCGTAGACGGGGAGAGCCTTATCCGGTTTATGGAAAAAGTCGCCGGGCCGGACCTGAAACTCTTCGGGGGTATGGCCGGGGATGACATCACCTTCGAGGGCACCTTTGTATTTGCAGGCACCAAAATCACAGATTACGGAATAGCCGCCCTGGTCCTGGATGGAAACAAGGTCAGCTTTCGGGGCATGGCCCTTTCAGGCTGGAAACCCATTGGGATTTCAAGGACCATCACCAAAGCGGACGGGAACCTTATCTACACCATCGATGATAAACCCGCCCTGGAGACCTACCTGCGGTTTTTGGGTATCGACCCGGCTTCCATTGAGAGCCAGCTTAATTTCTTCAATACAGAAGCGGTACATTACCCCATCCAGATAGCCCGGGAGGGAAGACAGCCCATGATGTGCAATCCCATCGGCTACGACGAGGAAAAAGGGGCCCTGATCTGTGAATCGGAAGTGTCTCAGGGGGCAACCTTCCGGTTTTCTACCCCTCCCGATTTTGATATTGTGGAAACCGTTCTGGAAGAGGCGGCTGATCTAAAGGAAAAAACAGGGGGTGACGGGGCCGAAGCCGTACTGATCTTTTCCTGTGCGGGGCGGCTAAGTGCCCTTGGCCCAATGGCCCAGCAGGAAAATGACGGATTGCACGAAATCTGGGAGGCGCCCATGGCCGGATTCTATACCTACGGGGAATTTGGAAGGGCCCTGAATGGAAAACATGAATTCCACTCCACGACCAATTCGTGGGTGGCCCTGAAAGAGAAATAAGTACCAGAGAATGATCTTACAATGAAAGCAAAATCCATCAAGGGAAAATCAACCGAAGCCATTCAGGCGGCCCTGAAAGACAACATAACAGAAGGCTTCTCCCCTACCCTCGCCATCGTCTTCGCATCCGTTAGCCAGGACCGGCAGGCCATTTGCCAGCTGTTCACGCAATCGGACATTGCAGTTTTCGGAGCCACCACCAATGGGGAGTTTATCGATGAGGATCCCGAACAGGGTTCTGTAGCGGTCCTGTTACTCGATATGGACAGGGATTGCTTCAGGATCTTTTTCGACTCCTTTGAGGGAGCTACCTATCGGGATACTGCAGGAAAGCTTGCCAGGCAGGCCACCGGTGTATTTCCGAAAGTGGGCTTCCTCCTGGCAATAAGTGGAGCGGCAACAGACGGGGAACAGGTCCTGCAGGGCCTGCAGGAAGTGGCAGGTGAAGAAATCAACGCCTTTGGCGCGGGTGCAGGGGATGACTATGGCTTTAAGCAAACCTTTGTCTTTTCAAACCATTTTGACAGTGACCGCGGCATCCTCATGCTGGCTATCGATGAAACCAGGGTAAAAATAAAGGGGGTCGCTACCTGTGGCTGGAAGGCTGTGGGAACGGAAAAAACAGTGACAAAAAGCGAGGGGAACCATGTTTACACTATAGATGATATCCCCGCCCTGGACATTACGGCCAAGTTTGGAGGCATAGAGAATCCAAACCCGGACAATGAAGACCTGATGATCGAGATTGCCTCGAATTTCCCCTTGCAGCTACAACGGGAAAAAGGGGACCCGGTCATGCGGCCGGGCCTTGTGGTAGACTGGAACGATCGTTCCTTCTTTACCAGTGGTACCGTACCCCAGGGTTCCAAAGTCCGGTTTTCGCTCCCTCCCGACTGGGATGTCATGGAAAAGGTGGTGAAAGGGGTTCAGGACCTGAAAGAAACGGAAATGCCGGAGGCAGATGCCGTGGTGGTTTTCAGTTGTGGCGGCAGGATCCTCTCATTCGGGCCCATGATGAACGCAGAGATCGAAGGAATTAAACACGTTTGGGGGGTTCCCATGGCAGGAATGTTCTCGAATTCGGAATTGGGCAGAATGGCCGGGGGAAACCTGGAAATGCACAACCTGACCACCTGTTGTGTTGCACTAAAAGAGATCTGATGGATAAAGCCCTGCAACATGTATTCGATGTTATCCGGTCCGGTGAGCAAGTTCCCGATGCGGAACGGGAAGCCCTGCTGAAATCGCTCAAGACCGTGGACAAGGAACTGCAGATTTTGGCTTTTAAACTGGACAGGACCGAAAAAGTAAAGCGTACCACGGCCATCCTGCTGGAAGAGACCATCGAGGAACTGGAACAGAAACGGAAGGCCGTTGAAAAAACCCTTTCCGAACTCAAAGCCACGCAAAACCAGCTGATCCACTCCGAAAAAATGGCCTCCCTGGGGGAGCTCACCGCCGGCATCGCCCACGAGATCCAGAACCCGCTCAATTTTGTAAACAACTTCTCCGAAGTCAGCAAGGAACTCCTGGAGGAACTGCTTTCGGAAATAAAAAATCAGGACTGGGAAGAGGTACAGGCCCTGGCCGGGGACGTGGCCCAAAACCTGGAAAAAATCGTCCACCACGGGAAACGGGCCGACAGCATCGTAAAGGGGATGCTGCAGCACAGCCGCAGCAGTGATGGGAACAAGGAACCTACCGACCTGAATACCCTCGTGGATGAATACCAACGGCTTGCCTATCACGGGATGCGGGCCAAAAACAAGTCCTTCAACACCAGCATGCGGGTGGATCTGGACCCAAATGCGGGCATGGTGGACATCGTGCCCCAGGAAATAGGGCGTGTTTTGCTGAACCTGCTCACCAATGCATTCCACGCCGTCATGGAAAAAAAGGAACAAGGTCCTAAGGGATATCAACCCGAGGTTATCGTACAAACCCGGAAGACCGGGAAAGGGATTGAAATCCGGGTTACGGACAATGGTAACGGCATTCCCGAAAAGGTGCGGGACAAGATCTTTCAGCCCTTCTTCACCACCAAGCCCACCGGGCAGGGTACCGGGTTGGGTCTCTCCCTGAGTTATGACATCGCAAAGGCCCATGGCGGATCTATAAAACTGGCCTCTGAAGATGGAAAAGGAACCGAGTTCATCATAACCCTTCCCCAACCATGAGCAGTCTTACCCAGCCGGAGAAATTCGAAGGAAGAGCCGTTTACGAGCGCATGGTAGGGGTATTGATCGACTTCACGGATATGACCTACCTTGAAAGCTCGGTAGATCCTGATTTTACGGGTTATGGGTCGGCAGCCCATGAATTTTTCGAAACCCGGGAGGATCTCAAGAAAATGGTACGGATGCAGGCAGACCAGCTTCAGGGACAGGAATTCAGGTATACCCGTAGGCCGATTTCTGAAAAGTTG
>CBDUBB010000263.1:0-4031 GCA_965365265.1 uncultured Flavobacteriaceae bacterium | reverse complement strand
GACAGGCAAATAGAGCCATAGCCCTTCAAAAGAAAAAGGATTCCCTTGGAAAGGTGGATGCCATGGCCTTATTGGACAGGGCGGAAGATGAATTGGATCAGACGTTCCGGGAGAAGATCATGACAAAACTAAAATCGGGAGTAGATAAATTTAAAACCGCCGTTGCGGATCGAAAAAAATAACCGGCGTAAGAATACTGTTTCCAGGAGTCTGCAGGTCTGGGAATACATAAGTAAGTTTATTCATCAATCAAAAACATCGATCATTATGAAAACCTTAGTACGATTTTTAATCCCAATGCTGCTTCTCTGTTCTTTACAATTACAGGCCCAGGAAGCGTATGAAAAGAAAATTAAAGAACTCAAGGAACAGCGGGAACTCGTTGTCAAGCAGGAAAAAGAGGCCCTTAAGAATGAAATAGAACGTATAGAAGCCCGGCTGGAAGCCAAAGAGATCGATCAGGAAGAAGCCCAAAGGCTCAAAGAAGCGGCAGCAGAGAAACACGCCCTTAATATTGAGAACCGACAGGCCATTATTGATAATGAGATCGCTTTATTAGAGCGGAACAGGGAAGATGCCGTTGTCGCCCGGGATAGTATTCCCGAAAAAAAGGAGCGCACCATTGTGTTGGAGTATCCCGATATAGATGATGACTGTGAATTCTGGGGCGTCGGTTGTGATCACTGGGACTGGGACGGTCATAAATACGACAAGCGAACTTATTCGGATTTGGTGATTGCTTTTGGGTTCAGCAACGCAATTATAGACGGACAGTCCCTGGAGGACACCCCGTACAAAGTCGCTGGAAGCCGATTCTTCGAAATTGGGTGGAACTGGCGCACCAGGGTATTCCAGAATTCCAACTGGCTGCGTTTCCATTATGGTTTTTTATTCCAGTTTAACGGACTAAAACCCAAGGGTAACGAGTTTTTCGTAAATGAAAATGGTCAAACCGTCCTTTCGGAATTTGAGTACCCATTGAAGAAATCAAAATTCCGTATGGACAATCTTGTGGTACCCCTGTATTTTGAAGTGGGTCCTTCCAGGAAGCGCGTATCCGGGGATCGGATCAGGTATTCCCTGAAAAAACAATTCCGTTTTGGTTTCGGAGGGTATGGAGGCCTAAACCTGGGAGCTCGGCAGAAATTGAAATATACACGCAACGGAGATAATGTCAAGGACAAACTCAAAGGAGGCTACAATACCGGTGATTTTGTCTATGGAGTGAGCTCCTATATAGGAGCGGGGGGAGTTCTGTTGTATTTCAAATACGATCTGAATCCCATATTCCGGAATGCCGATGTAAAACAACGCTTTATTGCCCTTGGCCTTCGGTTGGATATTTGAAAGTTAGTCCAGGCAGGGACGCTGTGAAGCGTCCCTGTTCAGTTGGATTGTAACTGTTCCAAAGCGTCCTGCATCTGGGGAGACAGGTCGTTCCCTTCATAGGCTTTTCTGCAGTGGGCACATTCCACAAGGGACAAGGACTTTAGCCGGTAGATGGGGATCCAGAACAGGTGAATGTAATGAGGTACCACCGTGGCGTTGAGTTGTCCGGTCTGCCCGCAATAGGGGCAGGCGACCCCGGGCAGCGGGGCTTCCCGCCTTTTTCCCGGGCGGGTTCCAAAGAACAGGATAAACATCAGGGAAGGGTTCATACTACCCGTAAAAATACTAAAACTGTACCAGGGTGGAATTTGGGCCGGGGAATCCTTTCCCCGGCCCTGTGCTTTTCTTATTTTTAACCTCTGCAAATCCGTTGCCCTTGATTTCGAGAAGTACCATAGATAAGGTCTTTGAAGCCGCCCGTGTGGAGGAGGTGATCGGGGATTTCGTTCAACTTAAGAAGTCTGGGTCCAATTTTAAAGGGCTCAGCCCGTTTACGGACGAGCGCACTCCCAGCTTCATGGTCTCCCCGGTCAAGCAGATCTGGAAGGATTTCAGCAGCGGCAAAGGGGGGAATGTCGTGGCGTTCCTCATGGAGCACGAACATTTCACCTATCCGGAGGCCATCCGGTATCTGGCAAAAAAATACCAGATAGAGGTGGAGGAAACCGAGCAGACCTCAGAGGAAAAGGAAAAGGCGAGTGAGCGTGAAAGCATGATGCTGGTGACGGAATTCGCAAGCGAATTTTATCAGAATTGCCTTTGGAATACGGAAACGGGGAAGGCCATCGGGCTGAGTTATTTTAAGGAACGGGGCTTTTCTGACGATACCATCCGCCATTTTGGACTGGGGTATAACCCGGACAAATGGGATGCCTTTACCACCGAGGCCCTGGAGCAGGGCTACCAACTGGAATTCCTCGAAAAGACCGGGCTTACCATAGTAAAGAAACCATCTAAAGAAGGCCAGCCCGAAAAGCATTTCGACAGGTTCAAGGGAAGGGTGCTGTTCCCTATTCATTCCATGAGCGGCAGGGTCCTGGGGTTTGGGGGCCGAACCCTGAGCGCCGATAAAAGGCAGGCGAAATACCTGAATTCTCCCGAAAGCGATATTTACCATAAAAGCAAGGTCCTTTACGGGATCTACTATGCCAAACAGGCCATAGCACGGGAAGATGTTTGTTACCTGGTGGAGGGGTATACAGATGTGATTCAGCTCTACCAGAACGGCATTGAGAATGTGGTAGCCTCCAGTGGTACGGCTCTTACCCCGGAACAGATACGGCTGATCCGGCGTCTGACGCAAAACATCGTGGTCCTCTTTGACGGGGATGCTGCAGGGTTAAGGGCATCCCTGCGCGGGGTAGACCTGATCCTGGAGGAAGGGATGAACGTACGGGTTTGTACCTTCCCGGAAGGGGAAGACCCGGACAGCTTTGCCAGGAAGCATTCACAGGACGCCATTGAGGCCTACCTGAAAGAAAATGCCCGGGATTTCATTCAGTTTAAAACCGCCCTGCTGACCGAAGAGGCTGCCAATGATCCCATCCGCAAGGCGGAGACCGTTCGGGATATCGTCAGCAGTATCGCGAAGATCCCTGACCGGATCAAAAGGGAAATCTATGTGCAGGAGTGCGCTTCCCTGATGGGGATTTCGGAAGGGGTATTGTTCAATACCCTGGCCCAAATGGGGCGGAAGGCACAACAGGAAGCTTCCCGTAAGCCGGCCCCCCAACCCATGGAGGTGGTCCGCCAAACCAGCCCACCGGAGCGGGTGCAAATAACGGATGTACACGAACGGGAGTTGTTAAAGGTCCTCCTTCAATTTGGCACTTTGAAAACGGAATTCCGGGAGTTTTACCAGGAACCGGATGAATCCGGGGAACTCGTAATGACAGAGCAGTCCGTGGAGCGAAAGGTGGCCGAAAAGATCTATCTCGATCTGCAGGAGGATGAGATTGAATTCACGAACCCAACTTTTCAGGCCATTTACAAGGAACTGGTAGGCGAATTGCTGAACAACGAGGAATTTGAGATGACCAAATGGCTCAATGGACTCAGTGAGGATCGGGCTGGTGTTGTGGCTGAACTGGATATGACAGAGAACAAGTACGAACTGGACAACTGGGAGCGCAAGGACATTTTTGTACAGCCAAAGGAAAGCCAGATTGAACTGCGGGTTTCCCAGCTAATCACTTCCATTCGACTGAAACTGATCAGCGATCTGATCCAGGATACGTTTGAAACTGAGGATAATCAGCTTGAAAACGGGGCCCTCTCCAACAACATCAAGGAAGAAATCCTGAGCTATCTGGAGCTCAAGAAGTTACTCGCCGGCAAGAACGATCTTGTGATCAAAAGCTTTATCTAAACAAAAAAACCCGGCTGTCTGGCCGGGTTTGGTATCGGTGTCAACAGACCTTAATACAGCTCTAATGCCTTTGCCTGCTGGAGCAGGTCTACCATATTGTCTACATTGAGTTTTTTCATCAGACGGGCCTTATAGGTGCTCACGGTTTTTTCATTGAGATTGAGCCCCTGGGCCACCTCCTTGTTTCGTTTGCCATAGGCCAGCATCTTGAGTACCTCGACCTCCCTGGTGGAAAGCTTCCTGAAGAACCGGCGGGGTTTCTGGTTGCCTTCGT
>CBDUBB010000262.1:0-4033 GCA_965365265.1 uncultured Flavobacteriaceae bacterium | reverse complement strand
CAATGGCCGCAATCTCATTATTTGCCAGGTCCAGTAACTGCAGCGTCGTATATTCCGACACATTCAACGTAGTAAGCTGGTTCCCCGAGGCCCCTATTTTTTCAATATTCGGGTTGTTCCCGATTACCAGCCGGGTAAGTTGGTTGTTTTCAGCCCATAGGAACAACAGGTTCGTGTTCCCGCTGATATCGACTGTCCTCAGCGAATTGTCCCTTACATTAAGATCAATAAGAGCCTTAAAGTCCTGAATCCCCGTAAGGTCTTCAATTCCCTCTCCTGCCACATTGAGGTTTTGAATAAATTCGATGTTGGCGGTAACTACGGATCCATCTACCTCATCATCCAGATTCAGGGCCACCAGGGCCGCCTCAAAATTAGCATCCGGAATGGAGGTTCGCGCTTCGGGAACCGGAATTTCCTCCCCCGGGTCCGATTCGGAATCATTGCTGCAGGAAAAGAGTGTCACTGCCGCGAAAAACAAGAATGCGAAATACTTTTTCATGTGATTTTTGTGCCAAAGATACGAAACTTCCAGCGCCGGTCGGCGAACCCCGGGCGGGTTGACTTCACTCCGGAACCCTGAAGATGAATCCCTGGCCGTGGACATTCTCAATACGAATGTCCGGATCCTTTTCAAGGAGTTTCCTCAGGCGGGTAACAAAGACGTTCAGGCTTTTGCGATTGAAATAATCATTGCGTCCCCAGATCCGCTTAAGGATATCGGCATGGGTACTAAGCCTGTTTCTGTTCTTGTAGAGATAGGTCAACAATTCGCTTTCCCTGCTGGTCAGGGAGATTTCCTCCCCGTCCAGAAGCAGGCACTGGTTGCGAAGGTCGTACTGATAGCGGCCAAGGGAAGGGGTCTCCTCCCCGGGTTCCCGGGTTGTCTTTAGCCTGGAAAGGAGGGATTCAATACGCACCACGAGTTCCTCCTCGTCGATAGGCTTCTTTAAATAATCGACGGCGCCTACCGAAAACCCTTTCAAAACATCTATTTTCATTGATTTGGCCGTGAGAAAAAGAAAAGGGATCCGCGGGAAACGATCGTGGATTTGCTCCCCCAGCGTGAACCCATCCAAATCCGGCATCATAACATCCAGGATCAGCAGATCAAAAGCCTGCTGCTCCAGCAGGGACATCACTTCTGCGGCTCGCTGAACCCACAAAACATCCATCCCCTTCATCTTCAGGTACTCGGTAAGCAGATATCCAAGGGAGGTGTCATCCTCCACGAGAAGTAAGCGATAGCGTTCAGTTTCCATTGCGCAGTAAAGGTAATACAAAGTCCACCACTGTCCCGATCTGTGCATTACTCCGGATCGAGACCTTTCCCTGATGCTTTTCAGCAATCGTGCGAACATAGCTCAGGCCCAGCCCGTAGCCCCGTATTGTCTGACGGTCTCCCCGTGGGAGCCTGTAGTACTTCTTAAAAAGCTCCTCCAGGGCCTCCGGGGGGATTGGCGCCCCTCCGTTCTGGATTTTGAGTTCCAAATGGTTCCCGCGGATTTCTGCTGCCAGGCTAATTTTGGAATCGTCCCCGTATTTTCGGGCATTGTCCAACAGGTTGTTCACGGCATTCTCCAGGTGGAACAAAGACGCCCGCATCCGATATGGCCCTTCCTCAAGCCGGTATTCAAAGGCCTGCCCTTCCATTTGGCATCGATCCTGGAAATCCCGGCACTGTGATTCCAGCACAGGCCTGAAATCCACTTCTTCCTTCTGTATGACGGTCCGGGTTTGTTCGAGGGCCCCCAGCTCTAGCACCTTGTCTATATGGGTGGATAGCTTTTTGGTCTGCCTGAGGATGCTCCCAGTGTATTCCTTGTAGGCATCCCCGAGTTTCTCATTTAGGATTTTGGCGGCCAGGCTGATGGAAAAAACTGGTGTCCGCAACTCATGGGTAAGATTGTTGATGAATTCATTGGTGGTGGTGATGACTTTCCGTTGCCAGTAATAGGTCCGCAGGACCCAGAGTACCACGGCTATAATTCCCGCGAGGAACAGGAGGCTGGGCAGGGTCAGGCCGTTGAGTTGCGAGAGGAAATACCGGTTCAGGTTGCGGAATTCCAGCTGCAGGACCATGCGTTTCCCGAACCGTTCCGGCAGATACCCCTGAAGCTCCATGGGATAGGTATACCCCTGTTCTTCCTCAGGGATGACCGTGGCGGACTGCAGGTAATAACTGCTGTCCCTGGCCATCAGAGAAAAGCTGAAGTCCCTGTCGATCTGGTGATCCAGCAGGCGTTCCCGCAAATAGTCCTTGAGGAAGTACCGGGAGGCATCGGTGAGTTGGGCAGGGTCCGTCCTGAAGAAACTCGTATCCTGCTCAAGTGCATTGGCCAGCAGGAAGGTGAGCTGGTTCCTGCCGTAGAAATCCTGCCGGATCTCAGCCCCGGCTTCCGCAATCTTCTGGCTGAACTGTACCCGGGCCAGGTTGAGTCCAATTCTCAGATACCGGTACTGAATAATGGCAAGCCCCACCACGGAGACCACAAATAGGGAGATAAAGAAGATCCGTTTGCGCGCCATGTCAGAATTTAAAGAATCGCTCTACTTCCGGGGATATTAACCCTCCCTTAACCGGATTAACTTTTCATTAATCTTATTTGGTTTCCCCTAACCCAATGAGGGCGTTAAAAGAAGTACTTTGGTCAATGATAAAGGTACAGCTTTATCCAGGTCAAAAAAGTTTAGTTAATTCCAGAAAAGTCAGCCTCCGGGCTGACTTTTTCATTTACCTCAGCAAAACTTCCGCCCACCCGGGGACCCGTGTATTTCGACTCCCTGTTATTTGAGATTGGCAAGGCTTTTTTCCAGGGTTTCAATCTTGGATTCGGCATCCGCCGCCTTTTTGCGCTCCATATCCACCACCTGTTGGGGCGCATTTTCAACAAAGCGCTGGTTGGACAGCTTCTTTTGCACAGATGCCAGAAAGCCACGGGTATAGCTGAGCTCTTCCTCAATTTTCAGGATTTCAGCTTCCAGGTCTACGGCCCCGGCCAGGGGGATGTAGTACTCGTTGCTCTTCACCCGGAAAGACAGGGCTCCCTCGGGGGCCTCACTGGAATAGGTGATTTCCGAGGTATTTGTGAGTTTTCGGATCAGGACGTCCCAATTGCGGTCTACCCCTTCTTCATCGATGACATAAAGGGACACCGCCTCCCTGAAGGGGATGCTTTTCTCCTTTCGTATGGTGCGGATTCCGGAAATCACTTCCTGTGTAAATTCAAACCCCTGGAGCAGGGTTGGGTCAAATGGTTCTTTTTCAGGCCAGGTGGAAACTATCAAGGCCGATTCCGGTGTTCGTTCGGCTATATATTGCCAGACTTCCTCGGTAAGGAAGGGCATAAAGGGATGGAGCAGCTTCAGGTTCTCCTCAAAAATACGGATGACCGCCTCATAGGTCACCTGATCCACGGGTTCCCCATAAGCGGGCTTGGCGATCTCAAGCAACCAGGAGCAAAAGTCATCCCAGATTAGTTTGTAGGTTGCCATGAGGGCATCCGAAATCCGGTATTTGGAATACTGGTCCTCAATTTCCACCAGGGCGTCCTGGAATCGGGCCTCGTACCACTGGATTCCAAGACGGGCTGCTTGCGGTTGGTCTGCATTTGCATCCACCTTCCATCCCATAACAAGGCGAAAGGCATTCCAGATCTTGTTGGCGAAATTCTTCCCCTGCTGGCACAGGACCTCATCGAAGAGGAGGTCGTTGCCCGCTGCCGAGCTCAGGAGCAGTCCCACCCGTACCCCGTCAGCCCCGAACTCCTCGATAAGCTTCAGCGCATCGGGCGAATTTCCCAGGGACTTGGACATTTTTCGCCTCTGCTTGTCCCGTACGAGCCCCGTCAGGTAGACTTTTTCAAAGGGACGCTCCCCTCTGAAGTGATAGCCCGCCATAATCATGCGGGCCACCCAGAAGAACAGGATATCAGGGGCTGTGACCAGGTCACTGGTCGGGTAGTAATAGGAAACCTCGTCGTTGTCCGGGTCCAGGATACCCCCGAATACACTTATGGGCCAGAGCCAGGAT
>CBDUBB010000261.1:0-4034 GCA_965365265.1 uncultured Flavobacteriaceae bacterium | reverse complement strand
CCCTCATGGCTGCCCTCTTTTTTTTCGGGGCTACCAACGGCCTTACGGATATCGCCATGAATACGCTCGTGACCGAGATTGAGAAGGAGGACGGAAAGAAGTTTATGTCTGCCGCCCATGGGTTCTTCAGCCTGGGAGGGGTCCTGGCAGGGCTCGGCAGTTTTTTGATCGTACCTGTTGGCAGTCCGGCCCTGCATATGCTCGGGGTGATCCTGCTGGTGTTTGCGATAAATCTGCGGTTCCGGAACTACTACTTCGGTATTACGGCAGCCCCGGTTGAAAAGGAGGGATTCAGTTTGAAGTTGTTCCGCCCTCTTTTTCTGCTGGGCCTGGTTTCGTTCATCGTCATGGGGGGGGAGGGAGCCATCGTGGACTGGAGCGGCCTCTACCTGAGGGAAATCAGCAAGGCTCCCGAGTTCCTCATCGGTGCCGGGTTCCTCGCATTTTCCATTACCATGACCCTGGGCAGGTTCCTCGGGGATGAAATCAGTGCCCGGATAGGTTCTGTGCGAATCGTGGCCCTTGGCAGTTTGATAGCCATCTCGGGATACCTGAGTGTACTCAGTACAGAGACCTACATGGCCCTGTTGGGATTCTCCCTGATCGGCCTGGGCTTTTCGGTCATCATTCCGGAGCTTTTTCGCATCGGCGGGAATATTCAGGGGGTGGATTCCTCTCAGGGGGTAGCTTTTATTGCCGGCACCGGATACTCTGGCTTCCTGCTGGCACCACCGGTATTGGGATACCTGGGGGAGCACTACCGGTTGACGACAACCTTCGGCGTCCTGCTGGCCTGTGCGGTCCTGGTATTTCTCGCGACCTTCCTGCTGGGCAGGAAAACCTCAGATTGAGTTACTCAACCCGGATCCCGGTAAAATACAGCTTGAAGTTCCCTTCGGCGTTCTGATGCATGGTAGCGATCGAGAGCCCCTCAAAATCCTCGTAACCTTCCCAGGTAGCGATCAGGGAGGGTTCCGGTTGGTTGCCTTTACGGTAAACCCATTCGCGCAGGACCGAATCCCTGTCGAGGTAGAAGTCATAGGCATCCCCGGGGGTATATCCACCTTCCTGCCCGTAGGTAATGGTCAGTTTGAATACGGAATCCCCGGAAATAGGCGCTACGGCAGCTTCCTGAAAATCATGCGTAAAACTCTGCTGGTCCCAAACCCACTGGTAGGGTGCCAGCAACCAGTATTTGTCGTTGATGAAACCGGCATCTGCCCTGGCAAGAGCGGAATCAACCTCGGAGCGTAAATAACTCAGGGTGTCCCCGCCGGCAATCCGGGTAACCCGGTCATCCCGCAGGTCCCAGACCCACGAGCGTTCATAGTGGGAAGTATCCCGGTCCACGTTGAAGGTGAACCCGATGCGTTCCACCTGCTTCCAGTTTTCAAACCCGTGCTTGTCAGCAAGGAGTTCCAGAAGGGTTTTTGGTTGCGGCACCTCAGTTTCTGAGGAGGATGTATTTTTCGGGGCGTCTTTGCAGCCGATAATGAGAAGGCCGGCCGAGGCCAGGCAGAAGAGCAACTTTTTCATACCAAACTTTTGGCAAAGATACAGACTTTTTCAGAGGGGTCCGAAACAGATCATATTCCCGGTGTGCCAGGTTTGGGGTATGGGTAAAAAGGTGTATTTTTAGCCTCTAATCCAACACACCCTATGAGTGCAAAAAAAGGAAAGGTCCAGGAACTGATTGATGCCCGACTTCTTGAGGAACGCAAGGTTTTCCTTTGGGGCATGGTAGATGATGATTCCGCCAAGCACGTGATAGACAGGCTTCTGTACCTGGATATGCAAAATGACAAGGAGATTCAATTACTCATCAACAGCCCGGGGGGGTATGTCACCTCAGGTTTTGCCATTTACGACACGATAACCTCTCTGAAGAGCCCGGTTTCCACTATTTGTACCGGACTTGCAGCCTCTATGGGGTCCATCCTCCTGTCGATAGGCAAAAAGGGTCGTCGCTTCATCCAGCCCCATGCGCGGGTGATGATCCACCAGCCCAGCGGTGGAGCGCAGGGGCAGGCCGCCAATATCGAGATCCAGGCCCGGGAAATAATTAAAACCCGGGAAATCGGTGCGCGCATTTTGGCTGAGAACTGCGGGCAGCCCTTTGAAAAAATCATGAAGGATTTCAACAGGGACTACTGGATGGATGCCCAGGAATCCGTCGAATACGGTATTGTAGATGGCATTCTGGATTAGCACCAAATAATGAGGACATAAACAGAAGGCCCTTCCGATGAGCGCGGGAGGGCTTTTTGTTTTTAAGCCGGAGGTGAGCAATACAGGGTATTTCAATACTTCTCCGGGTGGGCGATGATATCCGCAGCCCGTTCCCGAAGGGCCTGCAACTCATCCGGATTTTTCTTATCCAGCAGCCGGTACATCATCCCCATACGCGGATTGTTGGACAGGACGTCCCTCTTTGCATGCAGGAAGTTCCAGTACAGGGCATTGAAAGGGCAGGCCTGCTCCCCGGTCTTCTCCTTGTGATTATAGTGGCAGGACTGGCAGTAATTCCCCATTTTGTTAATGTAATTCGCGGAGCTCACATAGGGTTTTGTCGCCATGATCCCCCCGTCTGCATATTGGCTCATGCCACGGGTGTTGGGCAGCTGCACCCACTGCAGGGCATCGGTATAGATGCCGAGGTACCAGCGGTCTACCTCATCCGGGTGGGTCTGGGCGAGGAGGGCATAGTTCCCGGTAATCATTAAGCGTTGAATGTGGTGGGCGTAGCCCTCCTCCAGACTTTGCCCGATAGCGTGTTTCAGGCAGTTCATCCGCGTTTCCCCCGTCCAGAAAAACGCAGGAAGGGGCTGGTGGTTGTCCAGGAAATTCGTTTCGGCATAGGCCGGCATTTCCTTCCAGTAGATCCCCCGGGTATATTCCCGCCACCCGAGGATTTGGCGAATGAACCCCTCCACCTGGGAGATGTGGATATCTTCCCGATGCTGGTGGTAGTAATCCTCCACTGTTTCAACGACTTCACGGGGCGTGATTAATTTACAATTCAGGGCAAAGGAAAGGCGGGAGTGGAACAGGAATTTCTGGTCCGTATGCATTGCATCCTGATAATCCCCGAAATACGGGAGGAGGTCCCTGCAAAAAATATCGAGCACGGTCCTGGCCTCTGCGAGGGTCAGGGCCCAGTTGAATTCTTCTGGGGCAATACTGCCCAAGGTTTGCACTTTAGCCTGCCGGATTTCCGAGACCAGGGCGGTAACATCGTGGTCGAATCGGTGCAGTGGGGGTACTGGGGGGTTTCCCTTCCACTTTTTCCGATTTTGAACATCGAAGTTCCACTGCCCCCCCAGGGGTTGTTCTCCCGCCATGAGGACCCCGTGCTTCCTTCGCATCATCCGGTAGAAATTTTCCATTAGCAATTGTTTCTTCCCACGGAAAAATGCTGAGAGTTCCTGCCGGTCGGTGTAAAAATGCTCCGTATCACACACCTGAGTGGGAATTTCCAGGGTTTCGCAGAGTTCCCTGAGCTGGGTGTCTAAGCGATACTCATCGGGCCACTGGTATTCAAACTTCTCAATGCGTTCTTCACGGATCAGTTTCCGGATCAGGGCTGGCAGATTCTGGGGGTTGTCCGGATCATTGATGCGGTAATACCGCACCATGTGGCCCTGTGACTCCAGGGATTCGGCAAATTTCCGCATGGAAGCGAAGAATGCCACTACCTTTTGGATGTGGTGTGTTACATAGTCTGTTTCCTGCCGCAGTTCGCCCATCAGGTAAAGGACGTCTTCACGAGGGGTTTGGTACCAACTGTGTCCGCAGTGCAGCTGATCTCCCAAAATGAGCCTGAGTGTCTTCACAATACGTTCGTTGTTAAAAAAGGGTTGGTTGCAGCCAGAGGCGCCGGTAGTTCCCCCTGGGATCATAGCGTTCTGCCTGTAGGGAAGGGTTGAACTTGCGATCCCTGGGATCATTGCCGACCCCGCTGTTGTACATCCAGTTCCCCCAATTGCTGTGCACATCGTAATCGAGCAGCATACTTTCAAACCAGGCTGCCCCCG
>CBDUBB010000260.1:0-4057 GCA_965365265.1 uncultured Flavobacteriaceae bacterium | reverse complement strand
AAATTCCATAACTTATCGGATCGAAAGGCGCTCGACTGTCAGGAGGTGGCGCAATAGCAACCCGGGGATAAATCCCACATTTAAAGACATCCTGCCAAACCTATCAGAATTGCACATGAACAAACACGCTAATATTATAATAGCAGGAGCAGGCGGCATCGCAGAGGCCGTTGGGCTCATTCTTGCCGAGCGGAGCAAGGTTTCCCCCACCATTTCTATTGGCAACAGAACCTTGTCTAAAGCCAAGGAGGTTGCACAATGGATTGAAAAAGGAACGGCCAGGGCGAAGGCAGTCAACGCATTTGAATTGAACCCAAATGAGTTAAGCGGGGAAGCCGAAGCCATCTTCGAAGCGGGTGACCTCCTGCTGGATTGCCTGCCCGGGGGATTGGCGCCTCAAATGGCGACTTATGCAAAAAAATATCACTTGCATTATGCCAACCTTACAGAGTATGTTGAGGAGACAAACCAAATACTAGCTTTGGCCAGGGATGCCAAAACGGGTTTCGTATTACAAACCGGCTTAGCCCCCGGATATATCAATGTACTGGCGCATAAAATGTTTCGGGATTTTTGCGAGGATTTTAAGGTGGACAAAGCAGACTATTTGGGTTTCAAGGTTGGGGCCTTGACCCACCATGCAGTTTCCCCCCACTTCTATGGATTTACCTGGAGCCCTGTCGGTGTAGCGACGGAATATGTAAAGGATGCCATAGTTGTTCGCAATTTCCAAAAAACCACCCTGGGCTCCCTGTCCCAAAGGGCACAACTCATTATAAACGGGGTTTTATATGAGGAAGATCTAACTTCAGGAGGGGCAGCTGATTTGCCCGATGCCCTGGCCGGCAGGGTACGCACCCTGGATTACAAAACACTCCGCCATCCAGGGCATTATGAGTGGGTGTCCAATCAACTGAAAAGCATCGGCAATAAAGGAGACATCATCCCGGCCCTGCAGCGTGTAATGGAGGAAGAAATACCCCACGTGGAAGACGACCAAATCGTACTGTATGCGGCCGTAGAGGGAAAGGATTCTTCTGGTGTCTTAAGAAGGCGGGAGGTTGCAAAACAAATCTTTCCTCAGTGGGTCGGGAAGCACAAATTGCGCGCTATTCAGGCAACCACTGCCGCGCCATTGATACAGGCTGCCCAGCTACTCCTGGAGTCTGACCTTAAAGGGGTCGTCCTGCAAAGTCAAATAAGCCCGGATGCGTTCCTGAATGGGGATTTTGTGAAATCCGTTTATGGAAACGTATGACACAATACATATCTATGCCGTAGTCCTTTGGGGTAACGGAAAAATCGGGTTCACAAATCGGCAACATTTATCCCCAGGGATCACCTCTCCCGATAGCCTTCGGGAGCATCCTCCTGAGTTCTCAGCAGGCAGTGGCAGTCGGCAGTACCAGTCAGCAGTCGCAGTTCGCAGGCCAAAGCGGGGGATTCCGGATTCCGTTTTGCCAAACTCGCTATGAATTTTGGGAGGGACGAAATATCCGCAGTCCGGGAGAGCAATGAGGTTTCCTCTTTTCCTTTACAGCGCTTCTTTCAGGATGTAGTGGATCGTCTTTATCCCGTCGACGTAGTTGCCAATCCGGATATTTTCATTGGGGCTGTGCTGGTTATTGTCCCGGTTCACGGTAGGAACCGTGACGGCAGGCACGCCCAGTTCACTTACAAAAGGTGAGATCGGGATGCTTCCCCCGGAGGTCCGCTGCCTGATTGGCGGTTCCCCGAAGGCCTTCGTGAGGGCGCGGTCCAGCCAGCGGCCCACCTCCGAATCAAACTCCGTGCGAAAGGCCCGGTACGAAGTGCTGCTGGTAAACCGGCAGATCCGCGGATGTCGTTCCCGCTCGGCGGCCGTAGGCTCCCGGTCTATGACGTAATAGCCCTGGCCGACGACATGATCGCGCACCAGCTTTATTAGCCGGTCCGGATCGCTTTCCACCACCAGCCGGATATCGATCTCGGCTGTGGCCGTTGCCGGCACAATGGTCCTGGCTTCCTCCCCCACCCATCCGGAGCTGAAGCCCCTGACATTCAGGGATGGGTATTGCAGGGACTCCTGATAGGTTGGGGCCACGCCGGTTCCTTTGGCCACCCCGAGCCTTTTGTTTATATAATCTTCGTGATCCGGTACGGCCTCCAATACAGTTTTTACGTCTTCACTGATTGAGATCCCATCGTAAAATCCCGGGATGGTCACCCGCTCGTTTTCGTCCTTCATGCTGGCAATCAGTTGGGATAAGCGGACAGCCGGATTGGGCGCCCAGTTGCCATAATGGCCACTGTGCTGGGGATTGATGGGGCCGAAGACCGTTAAAGTGATTTCGGAAATTCCACGCGCCCCGAAGGTCAGGGTGGGCTTGTTGGCAATATGCCGGGGGCCGTCAAAGATGATGAGCATATCGGCGGCCAGTGCTTTGTTATAATCCCGGACCGCCTGCGGCAAATTGGGCGATCCCATTTCTTCTTCAAAATCCATGATCACCTTCATATTGAAATTAGGGGTTTCGCGCCGGTCGTTCATCAGGTCGATGGCAGTCAGGAACATGTTGACCGCGCCTTTGGAATCGGAAGTGCTCCGGGCAAAAATCCGCCACTCGGGATCAATTTTTTGTGTCTTCAGCAGGTTCCAGTCCATAGATTCCCAGGCTCCGTCTGCTCCCCTCTTTTTCAGGGTGGCTTCATAGGGGTTATCCTGGTCCCAAAAATCCGGATCCACGGGCTGGCCGTCCACCTGCAGGTAGATCAGGACGGTTTTTTCCCCTGGAGTGCCCGATTTTCGCTCTGCCAGCAGCAAGGGAGCCCCGGGGGTATTGAGCCTTTGGGTAGTAAACCCTCTTTTTGTGAAATGTTCCTCACACCATTGGACATTGCGCTCAATATCCTCGGGGAAATGGGCATCATTGGGAATGGCGAGCAATGCTTTTAACTGGGGAAATGACGCCTTGGCGTAGTCCCAGTAGATAGTATTTTCGGCTTCTGCCTGGGCCCGGACATTCCCAAACAGTCCGGTCATGCACATTAAAAGGGTGAAGAATTTTGAATAACTCATAGTTCAGCTTCTGAATTCTGCGGGTTAATGGTTGCCTGCCTTCGGAAATCCCTGAGCCCGTATGGAAGGGGCTTCCGGTTTAAAGACAGCATAAATTAGGAAAAAAATATTCAGGCCGGGATGTGGACCACACAAAAACAACCGGGAGCTCGGTGAATGAGGACGTGACCCTGAGATAGCAGGCGGCAATGGCAGTGGGCAGTCCCATAGTTTGGTGGCTTTTTATGAAGACTACGGGGTACTCTAAGGATCATGGGGCGCAGCGCCCGCCTCCTTCTTTCGGGTCAATTTCTCAAAGCGCTCCTTAAAATCAGGAGACTCCGTGCCCATCCAGGTATCCCAGAAGGTGAAATAAAGCCCGTAGTTATAGTTGAACTTTTTGTGGTGGTCGTCATGGTGCGCCGCCCCGATCAGCCATTTTGCTGCCCGGTGGCGGGCCCACCTGGAAGAAAATAGTTCAACACCCCCGTGAGTGATGGTTGCCGACAGCGTCATAAACAGCAGGATGGCCAGGATGACCCCAATGTGCAAAGGCAACCACAGGACCAGCACCGGAATGACAAGGGCCTGTAACAAAGATTCCAGCGGATGAAATGAGAATGAGGTGAAGGCAGAGGTTTGCAGGCTCATGTGATGTGCCCTATGCACCCATTTGTAAACCCGGGGCAGGTGCATCCACCGATGGAGCCAGTAATAAAAGGTGTCCTGGATGATGAGGACCAGCGGTACGCTTAAGACCGTGTACCAGAGCGGATAGGCATCCAAGCTTGTATAAATGGCCGTGTGTCCCCGCTGCCACAGGATGATCATCCCCATCCCCAGGACCGTAAAGATGGCCGCACTTAGGGCAGACCAGTAGATCTCCTTTTTAATTTGCTTGCTTCGCAGTTTTGAGACGCTCAGAAACCGGTGCCGGAATCTGTCCCCCAGCCAGTTATGGAAGAAATGATGATACACCCCGGAGAAGATGAGATAGCGAATGAAGATAACAACAAAGAG
>CBDUBB010000259.1:0-4071 GCA_965365265.1 uncultured Flavobacteriaceae bacterium | reverse complement strand
CAACCACATAATCCTGTTCCGCTATGCTGACGCTCACCTGATGAAGGCAGAAGCTATCTTCCGTGGAGCAAGTGGCGGTGATGCGCTTGCCCTTGTTAATGACCTTCGGGTATTGCGTAATGCCGATCCGCTGGGATCACTCACAGAGCAGGACCTGCTGGATGAAAGAGGCCGTGAATTGTACATTGAAAGCTGGAGAAGGAACGATATGATCCGTTTCGGACAGTACCTGCGTCAATGGGAATTCAAGAGCAGTGAAGAAGCCGGAAACACAGCTCGTCTGCTGTTCCCCATTCCGCTGCCACAATTGCTTGCAAATCCTAACCTGGTGCAGAACCCGGGTTACTAGGATAACCTATAGCTTATTAAAAGGCTGCCTTCCGGCAGCCTTTTTTTATGGTTTTTCGCCAGGAATTTTTCCAAAGATTAATGAAATATTAAAAAGGTTTAAAGATCCATAAAACAAGGGGGCTTGGGTCGTGTATTTAAGTCAAAACAAAAGTCAAAGCTGTATTTTTGGCCCTGTCAAACGGGTCGATGAAACAGATTATTGTCATAGGTCTTTTAATATCGCTGCTGGCGGGGTGCCGACAGGAACCGGACCTGGGCTTCAGGGAACTGCAACCGGATGCGACTGGGGTGCATTTCAGCAACCAGCTGGTGGAAACCCCGGAACTCAATATCCTGAATTACCTCTACTATTACAATGGGGCCGGAGTCATGGCCGCAGATTTCAATAACGATTCCCTTCCCGACCTTTACTTTGGCGGCAACCAGCAGCCGGATGCCCTATACATAAACAAAGGAGGACTCAAATTCGAGGAAACCGGGTTCAGATCCGGGATCTCAGATGTCGATGGATGGACCACAGGGGTTACCCATGCGGATGTGAACGGGGATGGACTTCAGGATATTTATGTCTGCAAGGCTTCCGGCTACCGGGCCCTGAAAGGCCGGAACCTGCTTTTCATAAATAAGGGACCGGATAACGAAGGGGTACCTGTTTTTGAAGAAGCGGCACAGGAATACGGAATAGACTTTACAGGACTTTCTACCCAGGCTGCATTCTTTGATTATGACCTGGACGGGGACCTCGATCTTTTTCTCCTGAACCATTCGGTGCACCCCAACCGGAATTATGGAAAAGGTTCCCAACGGAACACGATTGACCCGCTCTCCGGGGACAGACTGTACAGAAATGACGGAGGTTGGTTTACAGATATCAGTCAGGTGGCAGGAATATACCAGGGGAAAGCCGGTTATGGACTGGGCGTTGGCATCAGCGACCTGAACAACGACGGTTACCCGGACATTTATGTGGGCAATGATTTCTTTGAGAATGACTACCTCTACATGAATCGGGGGGATGGCACCTTTGAAGAATTAATTTCCGGCTCCGGTGACCATGTTGGCCACACTTCCCATTACAGCATGGGAAACGACCTGGCCGACATCAATAACGATGGCCTGGTAGATCTCGTGTCCCTGGATATGCTTCCGGAAGACCTGCTCACCTACAAAACATCGGGCCTGGAATACGCCTACCCCATCTACAGGCAATACCTGAGGAATGGTTTTGCGCCCCAGTATATGCAAAACACCCTACAGCTAAACCTGGGGAAAGGCACATTTTCAGAAATAGCTTACCTGAGTGGCCTCGCGGCAACCGAGTGGTCCTGGGGAGCCCTGCTGGCCGATTTTGACAATGACGGCTACCGGGATCTTTTTGTGAGTAATGGTATCAAGGGGGCCACCAATGACATGGATTACATGAATTTCATTGCGAACGAAGACATCCAGAGACGGATCGACCGGGGAATGAAGGATTCCGACATGCCCCTAACCGGGGAAATCCCCCCAAAAAAAGTCCCGAACTATATCTTTAGGAACAACGGGGACCTGACCTTCGAGGACATGAGTGCCTCATGGATCGGAAATCGCCCTACCTACAGCCACGGCAGCACCTATGCTGATCTCGACCTGGACGGGGACCTGGACCTGGTGGTCAATCATGTGGACGAGACGGCTTCCATTCTGGAAAACACCCTTGAAGTGGGCAATTTTATCAGGATCACACTGGAGGGATCCGGTGAAAATACCCGCGGGATTGGAGGAAAGATACTCGCCTATTCAACCAGGGGTATGCAGGTAGTGGAAAATTTCACTACCCGGGGGTACCTCTCTTCCATACCTGCAAATATGCACTTGGGTCTTGGGGAAGCCTCCCGATTGGATTCCCTGATGGTTATCTGGCCGGGAGGCAAGTATCAGATAGTAAAAGATGTGGAGGCCGGACAGCACCTGGTCCTTCGTCAGGAAGATGCCCTGGGGAATTATTACAGTAATACCGGGGTAAAGGATTTTTCTTTCTGGCGGCAAAATGACAGCCTCCTCCCTGTAGCACATGCCGAAAACCCCAGTCTTGATTTCGAAAGGGAACCTCTCATCCCCTACGCCCGATCCAACCAGGGACCCGCTATTTCCGTAGCCGACATCAACAATGATGCCCTTGAAGACCTGTTTATCAGCGGGGGAAAACGTCAGGCGTCCGCTCTCTATATTCAACAGGCCGACGGGACTTTTGCATCTCGAGGAGACTCCCTCTTGGAAACAGACGCGATCAATGAAGATACGGGTCATCTCTTCCTGGATGTAGACAATGATGGTTGGAAGGACCTTCTGGTGGTCAGTGGCGGGAATGAATTCAATACCGGGAATGCCATCCGGCCCAGGCTTTACAGAAACCGTAAAGGAACCTTTGAAAATGATACAACCGCCTTTAAGGGCGTATACCTGAATGCCTCCTCCATTGATGCAGTGGATATGGACCAGGATGGGGACATGGACCTCCTTATCTGTGCAGATGCGGTCCCGGGCGCCTTTGGAGAAAGCCCGGTCCACGGGCTTTTCGAAAATGACGGCAACGGAAGTTTTATAGAGGTAACGCAGAAGTGGATCCCGGAAATTCAGGATTTTGGGGGCATTTCGGATTTCCAATGGGGTGATCTTAACGGAGACGGCCTGCAAGATCTCGTGGTTGCCGGCCATTGGACTCCGGTGGCTGTATTTATCAATACCGGTAAGGGCTGGCAACGGACTGATGGCAACGGGCTCAACTTCACTCAGGGGTGGTGGAACTGTATTGAAGTAGCAGACGTTGATCAGGACGGGGACCTGGACATCATCGGAGGAAACTGGGGGCTGAACAGCAAGTTCAGAGCTTCCCGTTCTACCCCCGTGAATCTTTACAGAGCGGATTTCGACCAGAACGGTTCGGTAGAACCCCTGGTCACCTATTACCACAATGGGGTGGAAACCCCTTTTGCTTCCAGGGATGAGCTGGGAAAACAAATGCCCTTCCTCAATAAAAAATTCCGTACCTATGCGGAATTTGCGGCAGCCTCCCTGGAGACCCTTTTCGGTGCAGAAGCCCTTAAGAAGTCCGATCGCAAACAAGTATTCGAACTTGGCAGCGCTGTGTTCCTCAATGACGGGAATGGACGCTTCCAAAGGGTCCCGCTTCCTGCCATCGCACAAGCATCAGCCATCTATGATTTCCTACTGGAAGATCTTGACCGGGATGGTTTACAGGACCTGATGATCGTGGGCAACCTGTATGAAATCAGCACCCAATTGGGAAGGATGGACGCTTTCCACGGACTGGTGTTAAAAAACGAAGGCCGTGGATTATTCTCGTGGGCCCCTGAACTTGCCCCCCCGGTTTCCGGGGCTGGGCGGCAAATCGATACCCTTTGGATCGGAGATAAAAAACATTATATGATAGGGAGGAACAACGCCTCCCCCCTGATTTTTACCAAAGATGAGCACTAAAATGAAGATATACATACCGTTTCTGCTTTGCGGGATCCTGATACTGGGGTCCTGTGAGACCCCGAAAAAAGAAACCGAAGTGACCGATTCCAACAAGCCAACCCTCTTTACGCTACTGCCATCGGACAGCACCGGGATTGACTTTGTCAACTTTGTTGAAAACCAGAAGGATTTCAACATATTCAAGTACAGGAACTTCTACAACGGAGGCGGCGTGGCGCTGGGGGACCTCACCGGAGA
>CBDUBB010000258.1:0-4102 GCA_965365265.1 uncultured Flavobacteriaceae bacterium | reverse complement strand
CATCAGGGGTTTCCTCTTCGAGTTTTTCGAAGAGTTTCCTGGTGGTGGGGACCTCCCCAATGAGCCGGATATCTTCCTGCTGTTCGAGCAGCGTTTCGATTCCGAACCGGACAATGGGGTGGTTGTCCGCAACGAGTAATTTTATCATGTTTGGTTGCTTTAACTAGGTGTTTTGACACGTCCAAAAACAGTCCTGCCCTACCGGGAAGTTTGCTGTCAGGTCAATAACAAAATTGTCAAAAAATTCCCGTCTTCATTGCAACCCGGGATCATTTTTCGAGCTAATGCCCTGATTTCTAGCTAAGCGGTACTTTTGAGGTTTTCCGGGATCTCACACACCGGGATAGGAAGCATTTTATGTCGATTAACGGTATTGAGCCTTTTAAAGATTTGGAAGACTTCCTTCTGCCGTCCCTCGAAATCAGATTCCGATTTTCCCTTTGAATCCATGTCCATGGCCCATTCAAGTTCGGGATAGGAGGCGCCGATCTGGTCCTCGTCCGTCCGGTCATCCCCCCAGAGGCCATCGGTAGGGGGCGCATCCATGATTTCTCGGTTGATCCCCAGCGAAGCGGCCAGGTCGTAGACCTCGGTTTTTACCAGGTCGGCAATGGGGCTGAGGTCGACGCCCCCGTCCCCGTATTTTGTGTAAAAGCCCACCCCGAAATCTTCCACCTTGTTACCGGTTCCGGCTACGAGGAGTTTTTCCAGGGCTGCAAAGTAATACAGGGAGGTCATGCGCAGGCGGGCCCGGGTATTGGCCAGGGACATCAATCGGCGTTCTTCCTCCACTACGGAAGGGAGTACCTCGATCAGGCTGTCGAAGACCGGTGTCAGGTCAATCCAATGCGAGCGTACATTGGCATGACGCTCCTTGAGCCAGAAAATATGATTGGCCGCCCTGGTTACCTGGTTCTTGGACTGGTGGATGGGCATTTCCAGGCAAAGGACCTCCATTCCTGTAAGGGCACAAAGGGTGGAGGTCAGGGCCGAGTCAATGCCCCCGGAGACTCCCACCACGAATCCCTTCATTCCGGCCTTGGTGGCGTAGTCCCGCAGCCAGTCCACAATATGTGCTGTGATTTTTTCAGTTTGCATCTATGTTCGGATTGAAATGGAATTTGGGTAACTTTGCCTCGTAAATGTAGCAGCTATCCCTAAAATACGAAAATCTTGACAGGATTTAACAGGCCTATGCGCCGGATTTTAGTTACCCTGGCCTTATTACCTCTGGTCACCGGATGCGGGGACCCCCAACCCAGGATTTCTGAGGAAGTACTGGAAATACCTTTGAACCTTGAGATTGACAGGTTTGATCTCGCGTTTGACCGGATGCTGCCGTCCGGGTTGCCCGCGATGAAAAAGCAGTATCCGTATCTGTTTCCGGAGCAATTTGCAGATAGCGTATGGCTGGCCAAACAGGCGGACACCCTCCAACAGCGACTCAGAAGGGAAGTCAGAAGGTCTTTTCCGGACTTCGAACCCTATCAGACGGAGCTCGAGCTTTTCTTCAAGCATGCCAAGTACTATTTTCCAAATATGCAGCCCCCCAGGGTGCTTACACTGACCACTGATGTGGATTATGAAAACAGGGTCATCCTTACAGATACCCTGCTTTTGATCGGTCTTGACAACTACCTGGGGCCGGATCACGAGTTTTACCGAAACCTGCCCCGCTATGTCGCCCAGGAACTGGATCCGGCATTGCTGGTAAGCGATGTCGGGAGTGCTTTTGCCCGCAGGGTGGTCCCTGCTCCCCGGGACCGGAGTTTTATCGCCCAGCTGGTCTATTACGGAAAGGCTTTGTACCTTAAGGACCGATTGATGCCGCTGGCGGCGGATTCAGTCAAAATCGGCTATACGGAACAGCAGCTCGTCTGGGCCAGGGAAAATGAATCACAGATTTGGAGGTACTTTGTGGAGCGGGAGCTGCTTTACAGCACGGATAAAGGGCTGGATGCCCGGTTTATTGACCCTGCACCTTTCAGCAAATTCCGGCTGATGCTGGACAATGAATCCCCGGGCCGAATTGGCCGGTATATGGGATGGCAGATCGTTCGTTCTTTTATGGATACCAATGAGGTAAGCCTGCGGGAATTGCTTCAGACCCCGGGTGAGGAAATATTTAAAAGATCAAAATACAAACCACCGAAATAACATGGCAGTGACACATACATCGGAAATCACCCTGCGGGTAACCCTGGATGAGAATCGGGTACCTGAACAGCTCACCTGGTCCGCGGAGGACGGGGGAATTGAGAATGAGGAAGCGAAGGCCATGCTTTTGTCTGTCTGGGACCATAAAAACAAGGAATCCCTGAAAATAGACCTTTGGACTAAAGACATGCCCCTGGAGGAGATGAAGGTTTTCTTCCATCAGTCGCTGGTTGCCCTTTCCGATACTTTTATGAAGGCCACCCAGGACGAGAAGATGACCGCCACCATGAAGGATTTCTGTGAGTATTTTGCAGAAAAGCTCGAATTAAAGGGTATGAAGCCCTGAACCGGGATCCCCGCACCAAGGGAGCTTTCCCAATAAAGAAATTACGCTATGAATAAAGACCGATTCGAAATCCGAAACCTGGGAAAGGCCAGCCTGCCATCCCCCCTGCCACTGAGCAATAAGGATGGGGACAAGCTGTTCAACTTTATCTCGGATGACGAACGGGTGGTCTTTAAGACTGCTATCAAGGATTTCTCCAGGTGTGTCGAAACCGGGGATGCCCCCCTTAGCGTGGAAAAGGCCGGCCCCAGGGAGAAAATCTTCTTTGACCCGAGGAAGACCACGGCGGCCATTGTGACCTGCGGCGGTTTATGCCCGGGGATCAACAACGTCATCCGTAGCCTGGTGATGGGGCTCTATTACTTTTATGGGGTAAAAAAGATAATCGGGATCCCGTACGGGTATCAGGGGCTTTCCCCGGATAACCCGCATCCCTATTACGACCTGACCCCGGATAAGGTCCGGGATATTCACCAGTTCGGGGGCACGATGCTAGGCTCTTCACGCGGTGCGCAGGAAGTCGGGGATATGGTGGATACGCTCGTTTCCCTGAGAGTGGACATGCTCTTCACCATCGGTGGAGACGGAACCCTGAAGGGGTCGGATGCCATAGGGCAGGAGATTGCAGAGCGCGGTCTGAATATTTCTGTGGTTGGGATCCCCAAGACCATAGATAACGATATTGACCTTATCGATAAGTCTTTCGGTTTCGAAACCGCTTATGATGTGGCCTCCCCGATCATCAGGGATGCCCACAATGAGGCAAAAGGGGCCTATAACGGGATTGCCATCGTCAAGCTAATGGGAAGGGATAGTGGCTTTATCGCCGCTTCCGCAGCCATGTCCATGCCGGAGGTTAATTTCCTGTTGGTGCCCGAACTGCCATTTAAACTCGAGGGAAGGAATGGATTTTTGAAACTGCTGGAGCGAAGGCTGAAAGCCAAACAACACGCCGTCATTGTAGTGGCCGAAGGGGCTGGCCAGCATCTGTTCGAAGAGGAATCCACGGTAAGGGATGCCTCGGGGAATATCAAACATCAGGATATCGGGGTCTTTTTAAAGGACCGCATTGGCGATTACTTCCATAAACAGGGGACGGAAGTGACCATCAAGTATATAGACCCCAGCTATATCATCCGGTCTGCCCCCGCGAATGCCAGTGACAGTATTTTCTGCAATCGCCTTGCCTATCAGGCCGTTCACGGGGCCATGGCGGGAAAAACCCGATTCGTGGTGGGCCTGTTGAACAACCAGTTGGTATACCTCCCTATTTCAGAGGTGGTGCTCCACAGGAAAAAAATCGACCTGGAAGGGGAATTCTGGTTTGCAGCCCTTCAGAGTACCGGACAGCCCTTTACCATGGGCTAGGCATTATAGAGTTCCCGGTAATACTGTGCGGCCATTCGGTCACTTGAAAAGGCCGGAACTACTTCTTTGCGTGCCCTGAAAACCATTTCCATCCATTTGTCCGGATTGTCATAGTAACAGGGGATCACTTCATTTTCAAGCATCTGATAAAGGGCCTGGCTGTCCCGTTCGTCCTGAACGGAAATGGGTTGGCGGGGATCTGCCTCGGGCAGTACAAAGGCATTTTCTCCG
>CBDUBB010000257.1:0-4134 GCA_965365265.1 uncultured Flavobacteriaceae bacterium | reverse complement strand
TGCGCATGGTTCGCGCAGAAACCGGGGGAGAACGCGCAGATGTAGAAGAAAAAGCTAAAAAGCTCTACTTCCTCAATAACGAAAAGGATGCCCTTGCGTTGCAGGAAGGGAAACGAGAAAAAGCTGATGAGGTGGCCCAGGCCAAAGTCGCCCCGAAACCCACACAGCCTGAGGAGAGCCCGGCCAGGACACAAGAAGTGGCCCGGGACAGGACTCTCACCGAAAAGCCAATTTCCACTGGTATTGCCACAACGGTCAAGCACCGGAAATTCCGTGACCTGCAGGATGTGGCCGATGGCTATTACGTGGTCGCCAACGTCTACAAAGGCACCCATTACATGAACAAGTTTATGGATGAGCTTCAGTCCCGCGGTATTGAGGCGTCCTACGTCGAAAACCCCAACAACGGGCTGAAGTATGTTTACCTGAATCGTTTTGATTCCTGGGGCAGTGCTGAAGAAGCCGTCCGCTCCGGGCTTGGGCAGGATTCCCAGGGCGCCCTGTGGTTAATGGATGTGGAAAACCGCTACACCAATGAAGCCTATGCCGCCAATTCCGAAAAAGTCAGGGACCGTGCTGCCAGGTATGAAAACAATGTGCTGCGCAAGAATGTAGTCGTAAAAGACCAGGTAGCCACTTCCGAAAGGATGGACGACATCCTTCCCGAAGCAGGAAACGATACCCGCTATTTTCTAATAGCCAATGTCTTCTCAAACGAAAAATATGCCAATCGGTTTGTTCGCTATCTGAATTCTAAAGGGCTGAATGCGAGCTACTTTATAAACCCCGAAAACAATTACAGATACGTGTATCTGAAACGCCACGACAACTGGAACAGTGCGCTGATCTCCTACTACTCAAAACTAAACGACAGTTATGAGGAAAAAATGTGGATCATGCGTGTCACCCCTAATCTTATCGCTTAAATGAGACCTCGCTATTTGAAGACATTCCTGCTGGCCTGTACAGCATTTTTATCCATTACCGCATTTTCCCGGATGGTTTCAGCTTCCGGAGTGGATTGGGATCTTCTTTGGAATACTGCCCTTGCCCCAATCACAGAGATAGCGTCTGTCGATTTTGAAAAAGAATCCCGGGACCTGGATGTTAAAAATGACCTGTCCGGGGACTTTTCAATTTCACCCAGCGCCACAGACGAAACAACAGAGTCCTTCTATAATTGCGAGACTCAGCCGAACCCCATTATAGGCCTTATTAATGAT
This sequence comes from uncultured Flavobacteriaceae bacterium, assembly GCA_965365265.1. Lineage (GTDB taxonomy): Bacteria > Bacteroidota > Bacteroidia > Flavobacteriales > Flavobacteriaceae > Robiginitalea. Next base: position 2,911 of record CBDUBB010000257.1, on the reverse strand, counting down.
GCCAGTAACACCATAGATGGAGAAGTGGTGGTCTGCCCCAATGACGGGGACCCCCTTCCCAAAATCTTTCTTTGCGGGTTTAACGATGTGGAGCCGCTACAGGTTTCTATCCCGGGGGCTGTGAGCATCCAATGGCAGCGACTTAATGAAGGTAGTTGTGGCCCCGTTCTTGAGGATTGTGCCAATAAAAACTCCAGCTGTAGCTGGAGCTCTGTTGGTTCGGGGAACTCCTACCAACTCAGTGAATCCGGGGAGTTCCGGATGGTTGTAAACTTCGATGATGGGTGCCTGAAACGGTATTATTTCAATGTATTTAAAAACCCTCTGGAGCCGGATTTCAATGCTACCGATATAATATGTGGGGCGCCCGGAAATATTACGGTAACCAACATCCCTTCGGATTACGAATTCCAGTTGCTCGACGCTAACTCCGGGAGCATTCTGGTCCCTTTTAGCGCTGGAAATGGTCCCGGTTTTGACATATTGACCCCCGGCGCTTATACAGTGGAACTTCGCCAGCAGGGAGTACAGAATGGGTGTGTGTTCTTTTTAGATAACATCCAGATTCAAAACCAGAACCTCGCTGCAAGCGTTTCATCCGATGCGGCCGGGTGTAACGGATTAGGAAACATCGCTGTCTCAGTGACCGAAGGAGAACCCCAGCTGTTCTATACCCTCTCCCGGGGAGGCACTCCTGTGGACACGTTCGGACCGACTTCAGACGTGAATTACACTTTTGAGAACCTGACGCCCGGGTCCTATGAAATAAGGGTGGATCTTGAGAATGGATGTTCGGCTACCTATCCGGCTACGATTGATGACACCTCAGACCTGGAGCTTTCGGCAAGGGTCTCCCAGAACGTCACCTGTAAGGAGGGGAACATCCTAATGTCCTCGGATGGCGGACAAACCCCTCACCGCTATGCCATTTGGGAATTTGTAGACGAGGCCGGGGTAACCCAGACCTCCTATGTTTCCCCTGATGACATTCCCAATTCGGCTTTTCAAACCAGCCAGATCTTTGACATCCTGATTCCGGGATTCTACACCTTTGTGGTGGTTGACAGGAACGGCTGTTTCGACATCTCAAACCAGGTGCGTATATACTTTGTGCCACCCGCGGAGTTTGACCCGACCACGGTTGTAGATGAGGTCTGTTTTGGCGACTCTTCGGGAACCATCGAGTACAACGTTTTGGACCGCAATGGATATCAGCTGACCTTTTTCCTGATAGACGAAAACGGAACCGAGCTCGGCTCGAACACCTCAGGCCTGTTTACAGGCCTTCCCCAGGGCGACTATACGGTCAGGCTTGATTTTCGAAAGGGAAGTGCTTCCTGTGAATTCTTCGAATACTACACCATTTCCGGCCCCCCCAATGCATTGGCCGGGGATGCGGTCCTTGTGCAGGATTATACCTGCCTTCAGCAGGGAATCGTCGAGGCTCAGAACGTAACCGGGGGCACCTCGCCTTATGAGTATAGCATCGACGGCGTTTCCTTTGGATCAGGAGCAGGTTCTGAAACCTTTTCAGGCCTGAACCCCGGCACGTACTCGATCACCATCCGGGATGCAAATGGATGTGTGTTCCAGACCAATCCGGTAACCATTGATCCTGTCAACCCACCGGATGATTTGAGCTTCAGCGCCACGGCTGTCACCTGCCCGGCCCTGACTTCTGATGTAACCGCAACGGTTACCAATGGAGAAGCCCCGCTTACTGTGGAGATCATTGCGCCCAGTGCTGTTTCGGCCACCTCCACCAGTGGAAACAACGCCACTTTTACCGGATTAGCTCCGGACACCTATACCTTCCGGGTCACAGATACCAACGGATGTACGTATGAGGAAACGTATACGATATCCCCTATCACGCCTATCTCAGCATCCGGTGTACAAATATCCCCGGTAAGCTGTTTGGGTGGTGCCGACGGGGAAGCCCGCTTTAATGTAGGCGGATTCAGCACGTCCTATGACTACGCTGTCACCTGTCCGGCCGCTTTTTCAGGGACCGGTCAAACCACTGCCATCATTGACCTGACCGGGCTTTCAGCAGGAACCTATGATATTACGGTAACTGATTCAGACACCAACTGTACGGATACGGCTTCTGTCACCATTGAAGAGCCAACCAATCCACTGGCCTTCACCTTTACAGTTACGCCCCTGACCTGTGCGGGGGATGGGGCCCTGACCATATCTGCCACCGGAGGTTGGGGAAGTTACAGCTACACCCTTACACAGCCTGATGCGACGGATGTCGGGCCTCAGGGAAGCCCTTCGTTTACCGGGCTGACCCAGGCGGGCGACTATACCATCACTGTAACCGATGTCAATGGGTGCGTGGAGACGGACACCTTCTCCCTCTCGCCCGTGTCAAACCCTGCCGTTACCCTCGTGCCGACTGCTGATCTTTGTTTTGATCCCACCACAGGCACGAGCCTTACGGCAACCGCTACAAGCGGAACGGCTCCCTTTTCGTATAGCCTGAACGGGGGACCCGTTCAATCCGGCAACGTTTTCGACAACCTGGCCCCCGGATCCTATACCGTAGAGATAACAGATATTTACGGTTGTACGGCCACTTCCAACACGGTCGTTGTCGAACCCCAGCTGCTGGCAACTGCCGTGTTAACCAAAGAACTGGATTGTTCCCCTTCCCCGGATGCCGTGATCGATGTGTCCGTCAGTGGCGGCTATCCCCCTTATACGTACCAGGTTAACGGTGGCGCGAGTAATCCCGTCGCCGGGGCCACAATCAACTATACGACGACATCTGCCGGGACCTACCCCTTTACGATAACTGATTCTGAAGGCTGTGTGGCTGAAACAACCGTCGAGGTCGCTCCAATCAGCAACCCGGTAGCCACGCATAACTCTGTGAACCCTAATTGTGCCGGAGCCAACGATG
>CBDUBB010000256.1:0-4151 GCA_965365265.1 uncultured Flavobacteriaceae bacterium | reverse complement strand
CATCCTGAGCGTGATACCCTCTTTCATCAACGAAATCAAGTTTTCCTCGGACCGCTATTCGCTGGCGCGGAGCTGGACCAGCGAGCGGCGCGAACTGGATTACCTCAGGTATATAGGCGCGAACAACCTTACGGCCAAGGAGGTCAAGTTATTTGGCCTTACGGATTTTATCGCGACAAGGTTCAAGAAACTGGCACATCAGTACTACCTGCTCAACCGCCGGCTTGCCATCCGGCAAAGCCTTTTGGGGGGGCTTTTTAACCTGTTGGGGATCCTCTCCTACTACGGGGCCTATGTGCTTATCATTTACCGGACGCTGAGCGGGATGCTCACCCTCGGGGAACTTACCTTTCTCTCTGGGTCCTTCAACCGGCTGCAGAGTAACCTGCAGGCATTTTTTTCGCGGTTTACGCGGATTTCAGAAAGCGCATTATACCTGAAGGATTATTTTGATTTCATAGACCTGCAGATCCCGAAGCCGGTACGGGAACCCGTGCCCCTGCCCGGGAAAATCCGTCAGGGGTTTGAATTCAGGAATGTGCATTTCACCTACCCCGGAGGAAGCCATCCGATTTTAAAAGGGATTTCTTTTGAACTGAAAGCGGGAGAGAAAATGGCTTTTGTGGGCCAAAACGGGGCAGGCAAGACCACACTTATCAAACTTATCCTGCGATTTTACGAACCTACACAAGGGGAAATTCTGTTGGACGGCACCAACATCACCCTTTTTGATAAGCGCGCCTACAGGGAGCGATTCGGGGTCATTTTTCAGGACTTTTTCAAATACGAGTTTACCATAAGGGAAAATATAGCCGTGGGGAATATAGAGGCCCTAAAGGATACGCGCACTATTCAGGAGGCGGCGCGGAAAAGCCTGGCCGATGAGGTCATCCGTGACTTGCAGGACGGTCTGGAGCAACAGCTTGGCCGGAGGTTCAAAAAAGGACAGGAACTGAGCGGGGGGCAATGGCAGAAGGTCGCCCTGGCACGGGCGTATATGAAGGATGCAGAAGTCATGGTGTTGGACGAACCAACGGCATCCCTGGACGCCAGGGCCGAATACGAGGTCTTCAGGCGATTTATCGGATTGACCCGGGGCCGTACCAGCATCATCATCTCGCACCGGTTCAGTACCGTCAGGATGGCGGATCGCATTTTGGTGCTTGAGGATGGACGCATACTTGAGTTGGGGACCCACGAAGAACTTCTTGAAAAGGGGGGGCTTTATTCGGAACTATTCAACCTTCAGGCTGCGGGGTATCAGTGAGAAAAGGTTTGCAGTTGGCGGTTGCAGGTTAAATTCGTTCAAGGTTCAGGGTTCAGGGTTCTCTGCTTTTGCTCCTTTTGTGCTTTTTCGGTTAAAAGGCAAAAGGGGAAGTCCCCACCCCCCGAAAACAAGATAATCTCTAACGCCGCAAAATCCATGCACTTTCATGTAAGGGTATAACATCACCATAAAAGTTGGTGACTGCCGACTGCCACTGTATACTTGTCGGGAAGTTGGCAGTGGTAGTTGGCCATTTTAAGAATCCTACTGTTCTTGTTTTTTGCCAGGATCCGTTGACGTGATTCACGGTTAGTTCCCTCAAATGACGTATCTTAGTAAGGGAGATGCGGGAATTAAGTCCGCAACCATTCAAACCTTATGGTTCGACACCTTGGGAAATGATCAAAGCATCACGAAAAGCCTGCTGAAACGGAAATTCAATTCCCTCATCCTTCGAGTGCTCTTCCCTCTAACGCTCTGTGCGGCCTTTTCCGTCCAGCTATATTCCCAGAACACACAAACTACTGATAGCATTACGACCCCTTTCCGAAAGGGCAAGTGGTTAAGCGGACTTAGCGGTTCCTTCAGTTCAAACACCCTCGAGCTGAAATCCTCGGATGAACTTTTTTCTACCAACAGCTATGGCATAGAGATCTTTACCGGTACATTTTTCAAGGACCGGTGGTTTTTGGGTTTTAATGTGGCTGCGATCAGCAGTAGTGGCGCCGGCCTTATTGAGAGGGAATCGGAAACCATGCTTTTAGGGCCGTCAGTAAGCCATTACTTTTTAAAGGAATCCTATGGGTCCCTCTACGCCTCAGTTTTGTCCGGTTACATCCGAATTCGGGAACAGGGCGCTGTTTCGATAGGAGGAGAGGAGTTCGGTCAGAAAGCCGAAGGCCCCGGGTTTGTTACCCGGATCCGACTGGGGTATTCCTATGTGATTTCCCGAAGGATTGTCCTCGATGTTGGCGTAGGGACCAATTTATCCTGGCTGAATCTAACGTATAATTCCGATATAGAGTCCATTAGCCGGGAGGAATCGATTTTTTCGAATGCCACTTTTTTTTCATTTGGGTTTCAAGTATTGTTGGATGAATTCTTTTTCTGATGCGCCGTTTCCTCCTCATATTACTTTTGATTTTTCCGCTCCTCTCCATGGCGCAGAGGCGAGACGGGGCAATCGTTCGAAGTGACACCCTTAATAAAAGAAGCAACCTAAAACTTATCGGGATTCCCGTAATCTTCAGCACTCCGGAAACCGGATTCGGATTTGGAGGAGGAGGACAGCTTTTCTTGACGGGGGCGGAGAACATCTTCAAATCCCGAAAATCGAACATCCTGTTTACCGGCATCTACACGGCCAATTCTCAGTTGGTCATCCAGGCATTGCCCCAAATATATTTTGGAGCCGGGGATTACTATCTGGACGGCTCTTATGAATACCGTGTCTACCCCAATAAGTTCTGGGGAATAGGCAACGACACGCCGGAATCCAACGAGGAAGACTACGATATGACCAGCCATAAGGTCCGGGTAGATTTTCTCAAAAGACTGCCCCCTTCGCTGAACTTTGGGTTGCGTTTCCATTTTGAGAACCATGAAGTCACTGAAGTAGCGGAAGGCGGTCTGTTGGAATCGGGATTGATCCCCGGGAGTGACCGGGCTGTGATCGTCGGGCTTGGGGCTATCTTCAACCTGGACACCCGGGACCAGGTGGAAGACCCTTCTGGAGGGTATTATATAAACTTCAACGCCCAGTTTTCGAGCAAAAATTTCGGGGCTACCCATGGGTTCAATCGATTTATCACCGATTTGAGGGCGTATCGGCCCATTGGAGAAAAAGGGTTGCTTGCAGCCCGTTTTTACGTAGAGAACAATTTCGGGGATGTACCCTTTCAGGCCAAAGCCCAGTTTGGTGGAGGGGATATGGCCCGGGGATATTTCAAGGGCCGGTTTATAGATGACCAGATGTATGTGCTGACTGCGGAGTACCGCTGGCACTTATTGCCCCGCCTGGGTCTGGCTGCCTTTGGCCTTATGGGCGAGGTATCCGACATCACCAATAGGTTTTTCAAAGCCCCCCACTTCAGTTTTGGAGGAGGTATCCGTTTCAAGGTCCTTAAAGAGCAAAATACCCTTGTGAGGCTGGATTATGGAATCGGAGAAGATGGAAATAACGGGTTCTATTTTGGGGTGAATCAGGCTTTTTGATAGTATTCAGTGGGCAATGGCAGTAGGCAGTTAATTTTGTTCAAGGTTCCCCACCAGTGCTTCTTCAGATGTAATCGTTTAAAGCTTCAGGCAAAAAAGGGGAAGTCCCCAAAACCCCCGGAGACAAGTTAAGCCCCTTATGTGCAGAATCCATGCATTTTAGAGCAGGGGTTACCTCTTTTGCTCTTTGGATAAGGAGCCCAAAAAAGCAGGTCTGCTGACAGAGACCGCAAATTCCTAACTCTTATTCTTGAACCTGCGCAGTGTTTCCTGAGTGGTCTCAGACAGGGCCAGCTTTCCGGTTAGGGCAGCTCTGGCCGGTAATAACTCGTCCCAGTGTCCGGTTCCCTCCCACAGCGATCTTTTCATCAGGGACAGGGCTTCAGGCGAATAGGAAGCCAGCTGAGAAGCAAAGAATTCAGCCTCCGAATCCAGTTCCTTTCGCGTTTCGAAAACCCGGGAAAACAATCCTTTTTCGAGTGCCCAATAGGCGCTTTTCCACTCGGTGGGTGAAAGGGCCAGGGAAGCCAGCCCGTCTGCTCCCACCTTGCGTTCCACAGCCGGGGCGATCACCAGGGTGCCGCTGGCGGAGCCGCTGTAGTTCGGGTCGGTCACCGTCGCTGACACGGCGTAGCTGCCGGCGTCGGTCGGCACCGCCGCGTCGCCGTCG
>CBDUBB010000255.1:0-4158 GCA_965365265.1 uncultured Flavobacteriaceae bacterium | reverse complement strand
GTAAAAGCCGATGAGCCCAAAATGACAGGCTTTGTCTTCAAGATCCACGCCAATATGGATCCAAAACACCGGGACCGGCTGGCCTTTGTCAAAATCGTATCCGGCACCTTCGAAAGGAACAAACCCTACCTGCATGTCCGTCTGGGAAAACAGCTGAAATTCTCCAGCCCGAATGCCTTTTTTGCGGAAAAGAAGGCAGTGATTGACCAGTCCTTCCCCGGGGATATCGTAGGCCTTCACGATACGGGGAATTTCAAAATCGGGGATACCCTGACCGAAGGCGAAGAATTGCACTACCGGGGCATCCCTTCCTTTTCCCCGGAGCATTTCCGGTATATCAACAATGCTGACCCCATGAAGGCAAAACAGCTCGCAAAAGGGGTTGACCAGCTGATGGACGAAGGCGTGGCCCAATTGTTTACCCTTGAAATGAATGGCAGAAAGGTCATTGGGACCGTAGGGGCCCTGCAGTATGAAGTGATCCAGTACCGCCTGGAACACGAATACGGGGCCAAATGCACCTATGATCCCTTTCCGGTCCACAAAGCGTGCTGGGTAGATCCCGAGGACCCCGAGGGCGAGGAATTCCAGGAATTCTTAAGGGTCAAGCAGAAGTTCCTGGCCAGGGACAAGCAGGGGCAGCTGGTTTTCCTTGCGGATTCTGCCTTTTCGCTCCAGATGGTAAAGCAGAAATACCCAAGTGTAAAACTTCATTTTACCTCGGAGTTTAACTGATGTAAGGGATTTGCGGGAACTGTCTGTATCTTCATACTGGGGGGAGGGGGCTATCCCCCCAAACGTAAAATAAGCCTGATCAATAACCCTCCCGGTATCGTTTTTTTTCAGGTCAGATCTAATTGATCCCATTTTGAAAAGCAAGAATGGCATCCGGGTCATCGTGGGTATTTCGATAGCGGTCGGTCTGCTCCACTATTTTACAGGCCCCACTATCACGGGTCCTCCGGGCCCATTCTAACCGGCTATCGCACCAACATTCTCATTCAATGAACAGGTACCTTGTGGTGCAGCTACCCTTTGGGAAACATATCGTTCTAAGGAACAGTCGGATAATGGTGGGGTTGGGCAGCCTTGCCTGAGGTGTGACGACATCGTTTCTGCCGTATCCGGGAACGGATATGTAGGGGCTGAACTGACTGGAAAACACATCGGGCGTTTCCTTATTTCCTGATGGGAAGTTGCGGTAGGGCCGATTAACTTGTACATTGGGTGGGTGGGGGTGCCCACATTCGGAATAAGTCTAAGAATCTCCTTTTTTGATGGTGGTTATTCGAACTGCCTGTATAAATTAAGTCCGTAAGGCGCCAGACTCCTAATTCGCTCCCAAAAACCCTTTCCAAATAGCAGCCTGTAAATCCGTCTTTTCCGATTTATGGGTAAGCTGCAGCTGTCCTCCTGACGTTTCCACCATAACTCCAGCGAACTTTAAGTATGGGGCCAGAGAAATAGGTTTGGGACCCTGGATATGTTCCTGCATAAGGCCTGAAAAATCAGTCGATCCCAGCTGGTTGGCTTTGGCGACAATGTCCTCCTGCCCGATCAGTTGTTCCGTTCCCCCATATTCCCGATAGAACCCGCGCATAAGATCATCAAGGCTGAATGCGTTGTCTGTGCGTTGCCGGATCTCCATATCCATGGCAATCCCGGCAAACAGGCCTCCTCCGTACACCAAGCCCCAATGGTTATCCTTGTCAAAACCAGAAGCGGCCTGGGAAGGAGACAGGGTCCCATAACCCGGATCATTGACGTATCGCTGATAAAAAAGGTTGCTCATCATGCCAAAAACAATATCTTCATTTATAAACCCTGTCTGTCTTAGGGCCTTAATAGTGTAGTAGTTGCTGATACCTTCCTTAAACCAGTCTGTAGTCGTATTGGCAAACCTCAGGGTCTTTCCATTCCAAAGGTGGAAAAACTCATGGGCAAACATAAACCAGCCGACCATCTGGTCCATCGGGCTGCCTGCCGGGTTCATGAACATGCTCAGATGGTTTCCGATCACCTCCCCATCGACTGTCTCGGACTGGTTGATAATTACCAGGCTCTGTTCCAGTTCCATTCCAGGCCGGGGTAAGGGAATTCCGCCCATCAGGCCTATGTAGTAGTCCATGACCCCGCTCGCCACCCGGACATACCGCGACTCTTCCTCTATAACCTTTTCACCTCCAAGAACAAACTTCAGGGTAAATCCATCGCGGGTGATATCGGTTTCCTTATGGGTTCCGGCAACCACAAAACTTTCCTGCAATCTTAGCAAGTTTCCCACTCGATAGGTCCTCTCAGGACCATCTGCAGATGGCCAGGAGGCAGAGACATTCCAGGTCGCAGGTTTCTTTACCCGTACCTCAATGTCCTTTTTATTAGTCCCGTTCATCACAAAAAGGGATCTGCCGGAAGCCATAATACCCCAGTCCCGGCGGTAGGCAACTCCGTCAATACCCCCGGGCCATGAGACCTCTTCATGTTTTAGCACCATCTCATAAGATAGCTGTGCTTCCCCTTCCACATATGCTGACGGGAGAACCCAGGCCCCTTCCTTAGTCTTGGTTACAGGGATATCCCGGCCATCCGGTCCCTGAACCCTAAGGTTCATAATGTACTGGGGCCACCTTTCAGGTAGGGCTCCATAGGGACTCATATACAGGAGGGAATCCTCCAGTATAATACGAGCCTTGACATAGATCCTGTCTGTATCGGTAGGCTTAAAAATCAGTGTATACCGGTCCGAGTTCTCATTCAAAGAGTTACGGCCCCAGGAAGTAGGGAGGCACAGGGAAATCACAAACAAAGTCGATACAATCTGCTTCATGGGCATTGGCTTTACTACTGAATCGACGAACCTTGGAGTCAGATGTTACAGGTCCACGACCTGATCGGCCAATTCCGCTCTGGAATGGATGCCTGGAAGAAGCCGGACGGATACAGGTTACCGGGTAAGGGGGGTTCCTAATTTAACGGCGAGAGAGACCGCTATAAAAAAATCGGAATCCCGCAGCCCATCATCGGCCCGTAGTACCGGCTCACGACTTTCCAGCCAGCGGGCCTCTATACGACAGGCCACATTGGGAACCGGGGTGTAATCCAGGTTCCAGGAAATACCTGTTGTCCTGAATCCTTCCGGGTTCTCTACCGGGATTTTAACACCTTCGGGGTCTGCATAGTATTCAAGGCGAAGGGCCGTTTTCCAGCGAGGGTCTAAAAGGTAGTGCCCGATGACTGTGGGAGTAAACCAGAGGTCATATGCAGCGCTTCCCTTGCTTTGTTGCTGAATCCCAAGGTCAAACCCCGCTACCAACCCCAAACGCCCGGTAATCCGGAACTGCCCATACAAGTTGCTGAAATACCGCATCCTGCGGGTGGGATCGGGATCCTCGGTCCCGATAAAGGTACTCCAGTTCAGGGTAAGTTCTTCCGAGGCGGTATACATCACCTGTGTCCCGAAGGAAGGCAGGGAATTCCCGGTCACCCTCTGGATGACCTGCCAGCCATTGACCACAAGTCCCGCAAAATACCAGTGCTCCTTCGCCGTGTAGGAAACACGCACCCCCGTAAGAAAATATGGGGAATTCTCTGCAGAAAGGGACCGGGTCAGCGTGGGGTTATTCATGGAGACAGCGCTTTCAAAGCCGATATGCGACGGCAGGATTCCGGCATCTGCCCAAAGGGTGTTTTCCCGGTTCAGGGACACCCCGGCCCAGGCTTCAAAAATGTTTCTGAGGACCCCTGGCTCGGCAGCGTAGTTGTCATTGGCATAGGTGCCCGTTTGGAGCGTGAACTTCGCCCGGTATTTGGGGTGTGCCAAATCCAACCCCACCAACCCCAGATTCAGGTTGAATTCGTTGTGGCGGTTGTGGTTAAAAAGGAACTCCTGTCGGAACTCCCCGGGAGGGCGGTTAAAATCATATACGTAGAAAACATCGACGAATCCCATTAACCCAAGGGATGGGGATCCCTCCCAGCCCTGGCTTTCCTGAGAAACCCCGGCCATGGTGGAAAGTACTGCCAGAGCCACCACAACGTTTCGAATGAAGGGGAATGGGATCATCTTAGTTACATGCTGATTTCTGATTCCGGATTGCTCCGGACCCCAAATGTAAGAAGACTTTTTCAAGGAGGTGCATATGTGTTTTACGGAAGGGG
>CBDUBB010000254.1:0-4168 GCA_965365265.1 uncultured Flavobacteriaceae bacterium | reverse complement strand
GAACGGGGTATCCAGCTGGATATTTTCCAGCCGCCGCTTCTTTCGAAAGTCAAATTCCGTGTCCTGCACAGGGATGAGACGGCCCGTGGGCAGCAGGCGTACATCTGTTTCCAGGCGCTTTTGGGCTGCCACCTGCAGGTGGTAATGGGAGATCAGGGGCTGGCGATCGATCTTGAAATAGGAATGGTTCGTGAGGTTGACCACCGTGGGCCGGTCTGTGGTAGCCTCGTGCCTGATGATAAGGCTGTTCTCACGGAGCTCGTAGGTCACGGTAACCTGCAGGTTACCGGGAAAGCCTTCCTCCAGGTGGGGGCTCAGGTACCTGAGCCGGATCTTCGGATTCTTCCGGGACTGGCTCACGGAATCGATCTGCCAGTATTTCCTGCCAAACCCGTTTTCTCCCCCGTGCAGGGTGATCCCATCCTGGTTCGTCAGGGCATACTCTTTTCCATCGATTTGCAGGTGACCCCCTGACAGCCTTCCGGCATACCTGCCCACACATGCCCCAATTGAAAAGGGGTCTTTCAGGTACTCTTCAGGATCGTCTTTCCCGATGACCAGATCCATCCAGGTGGCCGCCCCGGTGCGAAGCCGGAGTTTTTGGATAATAGCCCCGTAGTTCAGGGCCTCCAGGGAGAGCACCTCGTTTTTTATGCTAACTTGTTCCAAAGGGAAAGGCAAAAAAGTTTCTTAAAAGTAGGATTTTTTGCAACACGGGGATTTTCATCCCGTCTCTTAGGGTGACAACTTAAAACAACCATAAACTGGAAACGACGGCAACGATCCCGATAGATCTGATCGCCCAGTGCAGGAATCAGAACCGCAGGGCCCAGCTAACCCTGTACCGGCAATACGCCCATGGGATGTTTTGCGTGGCCATGCGATTTGTCAAGAATGAGGCAGATGCAGAGGACATTACCCAGGAAGCTTTTATAAAGGCCTTCCAGAGGATTGATCAGTTCGAGGGCAATGTCACCTTCGGGGCCTGGCTCAAGCGTATCGTGATCAACCGGAGCATTGATTTCCTGAAGGCCAGAAAACAGCACTTCGTGGAACTGCAGGAACACCGGCTCAGTATAGTCGAGGAGCAGGAAGACTGGAGCGTGGACCAGGAGGTAGAAGTGGAAGCGGTAAAAGCGGCCATGGAAGAATTGCCGGACAAATACCGGTACGTGGTACAATTATACCTGGTCGAAGGGTATGACCACCAGGAGATTTCAGAGATCCTGGACCTTCGGGAGACCACATGCCGTACCCGCCTGATGCGGGGGAAGCAGTACTTGAAAGAATTATTAAATCAAACGAGAGATGTCGCAGGATCTTAGAGACTTATTTGAATCGGAACGGAAGCGGGACTATCCAATGCCTGAGGGGCATGAGGCCCGGTTCGAGACACGCCTGGAAGAAGCCTTCCAGGAGAAAAAACCCCGACCCTTCTTCTGGCTGGGCATCGCAGCTTCTGTAGTGGCCCTGCTCGGGATGGCATTCTGGATCTTTCAGAAGGATCCGGCGCTGCCGGAAGGGGAGGGTACCCTGGTGGAGCAGCAATCGGATACGATCTCTTCCCCCTCCACGCTTTCTCTTGGGGACCTTTCTCCGGATTTGAGAAAACTGGAGGAATACTACACCGCCAGCATAAATCTGGAACTCGCCAGCCTTGATATCTCTGACGAAAACAGGGAGGTGGCCGATAATTTCATCACCAGGCTGAGCGACCTCAATACGGAGTATAAACAACTCAATGAAGAATTGAATGAAATAGGGCCGAATGAACAAACCATAACGGCCATGATAAAGAATTTGCAGTACCGGTTGCAATTATTGTTGAAGCTAAAAGAGAAATTAAACGAATTAAAATCATCAAAAAATGAAACAGTACAATCAAGCAGTATCTAAACTGTTGTTAATGGCAGGAGTCCTTGGAATTACTTCTGCCGCTATGGGTCAGGAATCCAGGGCCTATAGGGAAAATTTCAAGGTAAACCCGGATGTGGTGGTGGAGTTGAACACCAGCTACGCCGATATCGAATTTGAGACCTGGAACAAGAATGAGGTTGTTGTTGAGGCCACTATTGAGCTCGAGGGAGCTACTGATGAGGAAGCCAGGGCCTTTTTCGAAAAGGGCGGGGTGGAAATACTCGGGAATAGCCGGGAGGTTCAGATCCGGACGCAGGCCGATCGCTGGGGGTGGCGGGTTTCAGAACCCATGGATTTTGACATGGAGGATTTTGAGATCGTCATGCCTGAGATGCCGGATATTGGACCAATGGTGGAGCAGATCATGATCCAGATACCCGAAATAGCCAGGATGCCCCCCATGCCTCCTGTCCCCCATAAGAATTTTAATTTCGATTACGAGGCTTACAAAAAGGACGGGGAGAAATACATGAAGAAGTGGCAGAAGGAGTTTGAAAAGGAATTTGATGAGGAATACCGGGAACGGTTCGAAGCCTGGGGCCGTGAAATGGAAGAAAGAGCTAAGGAAATGGAGGCCCGGATGGAGGAGAATGAGGCATTACAGGAGGAAATACGGGAAGTTCGTGAAAAGCAGCGTGAAGAAATGGCCAAGCATCGTGAAGAACTGTCCAGGCAGCGGGCTGAGATTCGGGAGCAGGCCAGGAAAGAGAGAGAAGAGGCACATCAGTCACGGGTATTCTACATGCGAGGCCCAGAAGGAGACCGGAATTTCTCCATCAAGAAAACCATCAGGGTCAAGATGCCCAAAGGAGCGCGTCTTAAACTGAATGTGCGCCACGGGGAGGTCAAACTTGCCGACAATGCACTGAACACCAAAGCAACCTTGTCTTATGCAAGGTTGCTTGCCACTAATATAGATGGGCCTGGCACCGACATTGAAGCCAGATATACCCCGGTCATCGTCAAATACTGGAAAGGCGGCAGCCTTCAGGCCGATTATTCCGAAGAAGTCTCCCTGTCTGAAGTGGGGCAGCTGAAGTTACAGGCCAATTCCTCATATGTCAGTATTGACAGGTTGCTGAAGAAGGCTTCAATTGACAACAGGTTTGGAGTTGTTCGGATTGGAGCTGTTGATGAGGATTTTACCGATTTGGTGCTTTCCGTGGAAAACGGCGAACTCAGCTGTAAGATGCCGAGTGCTGCCTACAGGATTGAGGTAAACAGCAGGCGTTCTGAAGTTGCCTATCCCGATTTTATTCAATGGGGTGCTGCAGGCGGACAGCCAGAGGGTACCCGGACCGGATTTAACCAGCAACGGGACAGTGGCCGATCCATCATCATCAATGCGGCTTTCAGCAAGGTCAACCTTGAAAAGTAATACTCCTTAAGCGGTTTCCCTCTACTACCGTAAAAAGCCGGCCACACCCCTTCCCAAAGGCCACGAGAAGCCGCTTCCTGCACTATTTCAGTGCGCATTTTCTTTCAGATATTCCGGAAAATTTTTTTTGAACCGATTCAGGCGTGGAATGGAAACGCTTTGGATATAGGGATTTTCAGGGTGTTTCCTTTCATAGTCCTGGTGGTAGTCCTCCGCCTTGTAAAATTCGGTAAAAGGGGTGATTTCCGTTACGATGGGCTGGTCGTAGACATTATTTTCCTCGAGCGCATCTATATAGGAGCGGATAATTTTCTGTTCAGCTTCATTTTTATAAAAAGCGATGGATCTGTATTGCCTGCCCCGGTCTGGTCCCTGCCGGTTGAGGGTGGTGGGGTCATGCGAGCCGAAGAACACCTGAACCAGTTCCAAAAAGCTGATCACCTCCGGGTCGTAATAAACCTCTACGGCTTCGGCATGGCCCGTCCGTCCATAGCTCACCTGCTCATAGGTAGGGTTCTCCTCCGGGCCACCGGCATATCCGGAGACCACCTCCGCCACCCCTTTGACGCTTTCAAAGATGGCCTCCACGCACCAAAAACACCCGCTTGCAAAATAGGCTGTTTCGTATTCGGAAAGGTCCTGTTGTGGCTTTGGCAGTTCTTCCGCTTTTTCGGCGAGCTGCGAATCGGGCTGTTTTTTCTCTTTGGACTGGCAGGAGGTAAACGACATCACCGCCATTACCAAAAAGAGGAATTTAAGACTCTTTTTCATGGGTTGCACTTTGATTTTTTTCGAAAATACGAAGTCGTGGCAGCACCCCTGCTTTAAAAAATGTTAATTCTCCTTGGGATGACTCTTTGTCTCACGGATTTC
>CBDUBB010000253.1:0-4176 GCA_965365265.1 uncultured Flavobacteriaceae bacterium | reverse complement strand
CATGTTTGCCATTTTAAACTACGCCAAGATTACGGACTCGCCTATGGACGGGGAATGGGTCATGGAAGTGGACTGGGTAAAGCATGAATACAGGAAGTGATTGGGTGTCCAAACTAATCCCGGAGGTTGCATTGGAGATTTCAGTTTCTCGCGTACTTGCTGACCCGAGTGCATACCTGCACCACTGCGATCTCCCGACAAAACTATGAAGACTATCACAATACATTGAATTGAACACATACTCAAATCCAACACTATGAAAAACCACCTGCTCACTTTGGTATTTATCCTTATAACGATACCCTTTTTCGCCCAGGAGAAATCTGAAGAAACAGAATTGCCGGAAGGTGAACTATTTACTTCCAGTCAATCTGTCACCATTAATGGGAAGACCATAAACCTGAGTGCGGAAACAGGGACGGTTCAATTGAGGGATGAAAATGACAAACCCATCGCCCTGTTCGGGTTTACGCACTACAAGAAAACAGGCTCAGATGAACGCAGGCCCATCGTGTTTGCCTTCAATGGCGGTCCCCTCTCCGCGTCTTTCTGGTTGCATTTTGGGATTCTAGGCCCGAAAAGGGTGGAAATCAACGACCCGGACTATACCAAACCCGCTCCCTACAAGGTGGTAAACAATGAGTTCTCGATCCTGGATAAAGCGGACCTGGTGATGATAGACCCCATTGGTGTTGGTTTCAGCAAACCCATAGGAGACGCCAAATGGGAAGATTTCTGGGGGGTAGACCAGGATATCCGAAGCATTGGCCTGTTCATAGAACAATTCATTATCCGGGCTGAAAAATTCAACGCCCCCAAATATCTATTAGGGGAAAGCTACGGCACCTTCAGAAATGCGGGCCTGGTCAAGCACCTTCAGGACAAAGGCATTGCGATGAACGGGGTCATTATGGTTTCTGCGGTCTTTGAGCTTCAGCATTTGCTGTTCGGCCCCGGGGATGATGTGGCCTATCTGGTGCATTTCCCCACCTACGCGGCCACGGCATGGTATCACAATAAGGTGGCTGATAAAGGCGAAAATCTGGAAGCTTTTTTAAACGGCGTGCGGGCATTTACGGCAAATGAATATGCCCCCGCTTTGCTGAAGGGCGATCAATTAACGGCCGCTGAAAAGGACGCGGTAGCCCAAAAACTGGCGGATTATTCGGGCTTAAGCAAGAAGTACTGGCTGATGGCAGACCTGCGTGTTACCAACGGGGAGTATTTTCAGGAATTGCTGAGGACAGACGGCTTGTCCGTGGGCAGGCTTGATTCCAGGTTTACGGGGGTAAATGAAGATCTGCTATCCCAATTCGCCCAAACCGATCCTCAGAGCGATGCCATTTCCGCTCCCTATATCTCAGCCTACAAAAACTATTTGTACAATGATTTAAAGGTTCGAAAAGATTTGAGTTATACCACCAGTACGGGCTCCAGAAAGGATTTTAAATGGGACTGGAAGCATAGCGGAAACGTGATTTGGAATGCCCAGGTGGCCGTTAGCACCCTACCGGATATGACCTCAGCGATGAAAAGGAACCCAAACCTCAAAATCCTAATCCTGAATGGCTATTATGATCTGGCCACGGTATTCTATGGCGTGGAACATTCTATCAATCATATGGGCCTGGAGCCGGAATTGAAAAAAAATATCATCATGAAATACTATGAAGCCGGACATATGATGTATACGCATAAGCCATCCATGGAAAAATTCAAAAGGGACGTGGATGAGTTCATCGATCAAACTTCGAATTAACACCTTCAAGGCTCCTTGATCTGTTGGAAATAAATTACAAAGAAACCTAACTAGTAACTTAGGGCTTTGCTTATGCTCCCCGTTATTATCGGAATTGCATCCTGTACTGAAAAATCCAGGCGAAAGACGGAGGGAACGACAACAGAGAATCGCGTGGTCGTCTTTAATTTCGATGACAAAAAGCCCTCTGAATGCTTCGCCCGGGATCTGGGCGAAACGCATCCGAACCTAGTAAACCCTGAAAATTCCAGGGCCGACCACAGGACTGTACTGAATTCCAGGGCCGATCTGCACCAGCGCATTGGAAAACACCTGGCTGAAAATAATTCTACCCGGGACATGGAAGACAGCACCAATAGGATGCTCCAAAAGATTTATTTCAATCCCAGTAGAGAAATTGAAACCTATTTCATTAGCGTTTAGGACAAAAACGTTACCCTGGAAAAAAGAAACAATTTGTATATTAAAAGCGGACTTATCTGCCAAGTACCGGCTTGATTCTCAGCGGGAGGGTAGCTTTGCCCAATGTGGAAAAACACGTTACCTGAATAAATGAAATATCCCATCAATCCCAATATATGGCAACTAAAGGTTTGGAAGCATCTGCCAATGGTAGAAATCCGAAGCGGACCGAAAAACATCACCCTTAGACCTGCGCCTGGGAAAGAGCGCAGACAGTGCCCATAATCAAAACATAAAAACAGAGATAAAGTAACGCTATATGGATCTAGAGCTAAAAGGAAAAAATGTCATCATTACCGGCGGCAGTAAGGGCATAGGGCAAAGGATTGCCCTGGCTTTTGCCGAAGAAGGTGCCAACGTCGCTATCTGTGCAAGGGGCGAAGTGGCACTTAGGGAAACCGAGAAGGAACTGCGTGCTAAAAATGTAAAAACCTATGCCGAGACCTGCGATATCGCCGACCCTCAGGCGCTCGAAGCATTCCTGCAGGGGGTGAAAGACGCCCTGGGAAGCGTTGATGTCCTGGTCCACAATGCCTCGGCCCTGGCCACGGGTCCCGGTCTGGACGATTGGAAATCCAGCCTGGAGGTGGACCTGATGGCTGCCGTTCACGCCTGCAACAAAGTCATCCCCTGGATGGCAGAAGCCGGGGGCGGCTCCATCTTGCTGGTGTCCTCCACTTCGGGCCTGGAGTGCGACCCCATGCCCGACTACGGCTATACCGCTGCCAAGGCAGCCCTAATCTCATACGCCAAAAAACTGGCCGTATTGCATGCCCAGCAGGGCATCCGGGCCAATGCCATTGCCCCGGGCTCTATTGAATTTGAAGGTGGGGTATGGGCAGCCATTAAGGGGGCCCAGCCGGAAATCTATGAGATGGCCCGCAGCGGCATCCCGGCCGGCCGGTTGGGAACCCCGGAAGAAGTGGCCGATGTGGCCGTATTCCTTTGCTCCTCCAGGGCCAGCTGGATTACCGGGGAATGCGTCTCAGTGGATGGGGCACAGCACCGGGGGATGCGCTAGTCTGCCTGTCGGCATGTATGGAAATTGCGTAGTTTGAGCAAAGGTTGGCCTGGGGCATACCCATCTGTTTAATAGGTGCTGAAAACAGAAGGCATTGAAGAAGCATAAAATATAATCGTGGACAAGCGATAGCCTATGATCCTATTTTTCAGGCGGCTCAGTCAAAACCTGCCAGCGGTAGGGCTCATAGAAGGTATATCAGGAACAATTAATCTCAATATTGAAGTAGCGCAACATGAAAAAATTCAGCATCGAACTAAAATGGGCGTTGATCTTTGTGGCCATGTCATTGCTCTGGATGGTACTGGAAAAGGCAGTTGGCCTGCACAGCACCCACATCGACAAGCACCTGTACCTGACCAATTTGTTCGCCATTCCGGCCATTCTGGTATACGTATTCGCGCTTAAGGAGAAAAAGAAGAAATTTTACACCGGCCAGATGAACTATAAACAGGGTTTCGTTTCCGGCCTGGTCATTACGCTTATCGTAACCGTGCTGGCCCCGCTCACCCAGTGGATTACCTCAACGGTGATTACTCCTGAATACTTCCCGAACGTGATTGCCCACTCGGTGGAAACAGGGTATTACGACACCGTGGAAGAAGCCGAAGCGTATTTCAACCTGAAGAACTACATGGTCCAAAGCGTCATTGGTGCCCTGGTGATGGGCGTTATCACCACCGCTGTAGTGGCACTGTTTGTAAGATCAAAATCGAAATAGGGACCCTTACACCCTGCCAGGCAGGGTGACAATCAACCCGGAATCTCAAAAACCCCTCGTGTCAGGACCATGAAAGCATCAAAAAACCACTATTTTCTTTTCATTTGTTTCCTCGCTGGTACACTCCTCCACAGTCAGTATAAAATCATTCCTGAACCGGGTTATTCCCCTCAAATCGGAATTATGGTAGACATGCTGGAGGAGCTAAAGGAT
>CBDUBB010000252.1:0-4179 GCA_965365265.1 uncultured Flavobacteriaceae bacterium | reverse complement strand
CGATCCGCACGTTCAGGGGCTCCTGAGCACGGAAATCCGTCAGGGCGGTAAAGGGGCGTCCCTCCGCTTTGGCCAGGGCTTCAGCTTCCTCCATGGCGGCGATCCACTCGTCGGTGGCATACCCCAGGGAACGGCAAAGCTGTTCCCCCCGGATACCGAATCCGATAATCCCCACCCGGACAGGTTCCCCGGAGATCGCGGGCACTGCCGATGGCAGTGAAGGTTGTATGTTGAGGCGTTCCAGGATGGCTTCCCGCTCGCGTTTCCTGCCCACGGTTCCTGAGGCACCCGCCCACCAAACGGCGCCTAAAATTGGAATACTACCTAATCCTAAAAGGGCTTCTCTGCGCGTCCAGCTCATGACATTTCGGTTTTAGAGGTTGGTTTGTTTTTTGAAAATAGACGGGGGAGCCCAAAAAGGGAACCCGTAGGTTGATAAAAAAGCACGAGGCAGGCAACGGCCTCAATCAGGGTCTTGTTTACGATCCAGTAACTCCCCTCGGTGTTTACCTGCGCCATTCCCGGCCAGGAGGGGTGGGCGAGGTAATATAGCATGAGGAGCCCAACGCCAACCAGGGCACCGGCCCGTTCAAACACCCCCAGGATCAGGGTAACTCCCACAAAGACCAGGGCCACCCAGTTAAGGGTATCCACCCAGGGTAGCACAGCCTCAGAAGTCATGGCCTGAAAAACAGGCTTCAAAGGCCCCTGGGCAGATGCCAGGTAGCCAAAGCTCGTCCAGTCCGGGTTGTACACCTTGACAATCCCCTCGTAGAGGAAATGCCATCCGATCAGAATTCTCAGGAAGGTGATGCTTTGTGTAAGCCCCCATCCGTTAGAAGTTGTAGTCATATTTCCAAAGTTTAATTCCTTATTTATTTGGCACTAGCCCGATCCCTGTATTTCGGGATACATTCAGCGAAGGTATCCTGCAAAGACCGCATATTTTATGACAGAAATCAGCTATTCCTGAATTCTGGCATCCCATTTCCCTAAGAACGGGCAGCCAGGGTTTTTACGGCGCTCACGAAACGGTCCAGTTCCTCTGTGGTCGTGTACACATTGGGCGTGATCCTGCAGCCCCTGACATTTGCATAATCAATGGCCACGGTAAAGATCCCGAATTCCTCCAGGAGTGCTTCGGCCATGCGTTTTGGCTTCATACCCCTGATCCCCACATTGGCGATCCCACAGCTGCGACCGGGCTCAGCCGGAGTATTCACCATTACATTCGGCACTTCCCTTAGGGAATCACTCCAGTATCGCTGAAGGTACCTGAGCCGGTTGGTCTTCCGCTCCAGTCCGATCATCTCCAGATAATCCATAGCGTTTCCGATGGCCAGGTCCGTATGTACCGGATGGGTCCCGGTATGATTCAGCCGGCCTATGTCCTGCGGGTCCCGTTCGTGTTCAGCCAGGAGCGGCCAGATCTTGGAGATGTGCGCGGATTTTACATAGAGCATGCCCGCTCCAAGGGGCGTACTCAGCCATTTGTGCAGGCTCGAGCCGTAATAATCACAGTTCAGTGCTTCGATATCCACGGGAATATGCCCAATGCAGTGGGCCCCATCCACCAATACCTCCACCCCGTGTTTGTGTGCCATATCACAAATCTTGCGCACGGGCAGGATCTGCCCTGTGATGTTGATCATATGGCAAATCATGATCATACGCGTGCTTGGGGTAATCTGTGCTTCGTACAGGGAAACCAGTTCTTCATCGGACTGCGGATGGTTAGGGACGGATACCGTCTTACAAACCACCCCGTACCTCCTGGAAATCTGCCCGAAGTGATCCTTCATGGCGCCGTAGTCCTGAAGCGCAAAGATGGCCTCGTCTCCAGTCTTCCAGGGGTACCCTCCAATGATCAGATCCAGGGATTCCGTGGTGTTCCGCGTGAGGATAAGGGTGTCCTCCGGGCAGTTGAGCATGCCTGCCAGCCGGGCCGCCATGCGCTTTTTGTTTTCCCATTGCACCGTCCTCATATAATAAGAACCCTGATAGTTAACCTCCCTGACGTGTTCCATGAATTTCTGCAGGGTAGGTGTCGGGATGATATTGTAGTAGCCGTTTTCCAGGTTGATGTAATCCGGTTTCAACCGGTAGTCCTTTCGTATCCGGTCCCAAAATTCATCGGCTCCCTCCGGATAGGGCTCGAATACAGGTTCAGGAAGGGGTTCCCAGCCCGAGGCCACCATTGGGGCGGCCAAAGCTGCATATCCCAGGTTCCGGATAAAATCCCGTTTTTTCATCAGCTGGCACTTTAACTCCCCTCCAAGATAGGAAATACTGTAGTTTCAGCCAGCTTCCAGGGCAGATTCCTTTTAAATCCTTCCCAAAAGCAGTATCTTCGGTACCGGTTGGATGTCATCTCAAATCCCCCTTGGGAAGATGAGAACCGGCTCGTTGAAATTACTGCTATGAAATTAAATATCAACTCATTAGGACTGTTGGCTATGGTCTTGCTGACCAGCCTGACAGCGTTTGCGCAGGAGGAAGAGCGAAGCGACTCCGAAAACTACAGGCAGTTCCAGGGGGAAATCCTGGATTCCGAATCAAGGGAGCCCCTGGTCTTTGCCACCCTCATTCTGGAGGAGTACAATATCAGCACCATTACCAATTCGGAAGGGGAATTCCTGTTGAAAATACCACGGGAGGTGGCAGATGGAAACGTACTGATCTCCTTTCTGGGGTATACCTCCAGGAGGATACCGCTCAGCCAGTTCCGTGAGCAAAAGACGGAGATCTTCCTGACCGCATCGGTCACCCCACTGCCGGAGGTCGATGTGGTGGTGCCCAGGAATGCGCGTGACCTGGTGGAGGAGACCTTTCGCAGCAGAGGCGAGAATTACATGCAGGACCCCCTGCTGATGACCGCATTTTACCGGGAAACGATCAAGAGGAGACGTAAGAACGTATCCCTTTCCGAGGCGGTTGTGACAGTCTATAAGGCCCCGTACACTTCCTCCCGAAAAGATGCCGTCAAGCTATTTAAGGCCCGGAAGAGCACGGATTATTCGAAGCTGGATACGGTAGCACTCAAATTGCAGGGGGGGCCTTTCAATGCGCTCTATGTGGATGTGATGAAATACCCGGATTATATTTTTGCACCCGGGTACATCGATGACTACGACTTTTTCTTCGAGCGAAATACACGGATCAACGACCGTCTGATTTTCGTGATCGCATTCCGTCAGAAGCCAGAGATCGAAGAACCCCTCTACCGGGGTCGGCTGTACATAGACGGGGAGCGCAAAATCCTCACCAGTGCCATCTATTCCCTGAACATCACCAACCGGGACCTTGCCAGCCGGATGTTCGTTCGGAAAAAGCCCGCAAATGCTTATGTATACCCCACGGAGGTAGCCTACCGGGTAGATTACCGGGAGAAGGACGGCCGGTGGTACTATGGGTACAGCAATGCCATCCTGGAGTTTAAAATTGACTGGGATAAAAAATTGTTTAACTCCGTCTACAGCCTGACCTGTGAGATGGCCATAACCGACTGGGAGCGAAACCTGGAGGAGAAGGCACCGAGGAACCGGGAACGCATTCGTTCCTCGATTATCCTGAGCGATGCGGCCGATGGGTTTTCAGATCCGGATTTCTGGGGCTCCTATAATATTATCGAGCCGGATAAATCCATTGAATCGGCTATCCGAAAGATCCAGCGGCAACTGAGACGGGAACGGCGAGGGGAGGATTAAAACCCCGCAAGAGGCTGCGCGATTTCCCGGATTTACTGGTTTCCTGATTCCTTATGAACAATTGTTGATATCCTTCGTTTATAAACTGTGGATTTCTTTGAGACTAATTATTTGGAAGTCAGGATGTAAGATGATATTTTCGGTGGGTAATCAAAAAGGAAGTCTCATTCCTTGAGATCTTCGGAAGGGTTACTGCGAAGTTGACGTTCTTTGTATTGTTGATTAACCTCGGAAACCAATCCGCAGCAATGCGGTGATCACAAAGAGGTGAGCCCGGTTGGGAAGGCGGTAGTCTCCGGACCCGGTGGGAACTTTTGCGTTACATGGAAAACTCAGGTTTGCCGCGTAAGACAATAGGACTAAGCAACAAGAAGAAATGACTTCTGCATTGCGCTAGCGATAGGGTTTGCAGGTTTTATTTCAAACGTCGTAATGGCGACGCAGCCGCCCCGCCTCGGCAGGGCTTCAAATC
>CBDUBB010000251.1:0-4187 GCA_965365265.1 uncultured Flavobacteriaceae bacterium | reverse complement strand
GTTCCACCTACAAAAAGGCCTGTTTTCCCTCAGGGAACGGGTGGGTGAAATCCGCTCCGTAAGCTCTGTGTATGAATCCCCGGCCTGGGGTTTTGAAGGCGGCGATTTTCTGAACGCCTGTGTCAGCATTCAAACCAGGCTAAGGCCCGAAGAACTCCTTGAGTCCCTGCTTGATATCGAGAAGGAGGCCGGCCGCCTGAGAAAGGAGGGGGGCGGGTATCGCTCCCGTACCCTGGACCTGGACCTGCTTTATTACGCCAATGAAGCAATCCAGACGAATTTCCTGACAGTCCCTCATCCCAACCTGCACAAACGGCGTTTCATTCTCAAACCCCTGGCGGATATCGCACCGCAGTATTACCATCCGGTGATCGGGAAGGACCACCGCAACCTCCTGCAGGAATGCCGGGATACGACCCCGGTTGAGAAGCTTTCCCTGCATTTGTATGCCACGCCTCAGGAATTCTTTACGGCCCTGGGATTTTTGGCCATCGAAGGAAATATCGGGGCCGGCAAGACCACCCTGGCACAAAGGATATCAGAAGACCTCAATGCCAAGCTCATCCTGGAGCGTTTCGCGGATAACCCGTTCCTGCCAAAATTCTATGAAGACCAGTCCCGGTATGCCTTCCCCCTGGAACTTTCCTTCCTGGCCGACCGCTACCAGCAGTTTATCGAGGACACAAGGCAACTGGATCTCTTCAAAAGCTTCGTGGTGAGTGATTACGATATTTATAAGAGTCTCATTTTTGCCAAGATTACCCTGGGAGATGAGGAGTTCAGGCTTTACAGGAAGTTTTTCGGATTCATGTACAGGGAAGTGCGCAAACCCAACCTGTATGTATACCTCTACCAGCGCACGGAGCGGTTGCTGGAGCACATTTCACGAAGGGGTCGCGAATATGAAAAGGGCATCCCCCAGGAATACCTGGAGCAGATCCAGCGGGGATATTTTGATTTCATGCGGAATACGCCGGAACTCAACTCGGTAATCATCGATGTGGGGGAACTGGATTTTGTCGCCAGGGAGGCCGATTATCTCAATGTCCTGGACCAGATGATCGCCCATGTGCTGAGCCCGTATGCATAGGAATCCCAGGAATTATTTGGATATTTGCCCACATTTTTATTTCTTGGTCGGCACAAAGAAAAAGCTAACTAACTCAAACTACTATATATCGCCTCCCCGGTCCTCTCAGGCCGGGGATTTTTTTTGGGTCTTTGCCCAAAAGTCCCAAAGCACCACCCCGGTGGCCACAGCGATATTCAGGGAGTGCTTGGTCCCCTGCTGGGGTATTTCCAAAACCCCCCGGCAGGAGTTGATCGCCTCCTGGGAAACGCCCTTAACCTCATGTCCTAAAACGAAGGCGTAGCGCTTTTTGCTATCCGGCCGAAAATCCTCGAGTGAGACCGAGCCATCTGCCTGCTCCACGGCCCAGCACTCATGAGTGTCCCGAAGTGACTCCAACAAGGACACCGTATCCTCCCGGTACTCCCAGGCCACGCTCTCGGTGGCGCCCAGGGCCGTTTTACGGATGTCTTTATGGGGAGGGGTGGCCGTGATCCCGCACAGGTAGATCTTCTCGATACGGAAGGCATCCCCGGATCGGAATACGGACCCCACATTGTGAAGGCTCCTTATGTTGTCCAGGACAAGGACCACCGGCGTTTTAGGCGCCTCTTTGAAAGCATCCACGTCAAGGCGTCCCAGTTCCTCATTTTTAAGTTTTCGCATCCCCCTCGAATCTTTGGATCAAAAGTACGAAGAAGGCACCGGAATAAGAGCCCGGGAAGTTTTCCATAGATATCAACACCCGTTGGGGAAGGCGGGGGAATCTGTTATTTTCGTCTGAATCCAAAAAAAGTAACCTGTGGCTGCCAAAGGCACGAAAACCACTCCCCTGATGAAGCAGTTCAACAGCATCAAGGCCAAGTACCCTGATGCCCTGTTGCTCTTTCGGGTAGGCGATTTTTACGAGACCTTCGGCCCCGATGCGGAAAAAGCCGCGCGCATCCTGGACATCGTGCTGACCCAGCGCAATAACGGGGGCGACAAGACGGCTCTGGCAGGTTTTCCGCACCACGCCCTGAACACCTATTTGCCCAAGCTGGTCAAAGCAGGGCAACGGGTGGCGATCTGCGATCAGCTAGAAGACCCCAAACAGACCAAGACGATTGTCAAAAGGGGCGTCACTGAACTGGTAACTCCGGGTGTATCCCTGAGCGACGAACTGCTGCAGGCAAAATCGAACAACTTTCTGGCCGCGGTACATTTCGGAGCGGCCCGCATGGGCGTGTCCTTCCTGGATATTTCAACGGGGGAATTCTTCCTTGCCGAGGGCAGTCGGGAGGATATCGATAAATGGCTTCAAAATTTCAGCCCCAAAGAGGTGCTTGTTTCCAAAAAGCACAGAGCGGATTTCGGGGAAGGCTTCGGGCCGGAATACCACCGCTTTTTCATGGAAGACTGGGTCTTCCACGAAGATTATGCCCGGGAAACGCTAACGGGGCACTTCAAGACCTCCGGTCTCAAGGGCTTCGGAGTGGAGTCCCTGCCACAGGGGATAATTGCTGCCGGGGCGATCCTTCACTACCTGAAGGAAACGCAGCACCGGCAACTGGGTCACATCACGGCCCTAAAGAGGCTTTCCGCAGGGGACTATGTCTGGATGGACCGCTTTACGCTGCAGAACCTCGAACTATTCCATACCCGGGAAACACGGGGAGTGTCCCTGCTGGAAGTGATTGACTATACCTGTTCTCCCATGGGCGGGCGGCTTCTTAGACGTTGGCTCGCTTTGCCCCTCAAACAACTGGATCCTATCCGGGAACGCCACAAAATAGTTGGGTATTTCGTCGAAAATGATTCCCTGTCGGATACCGTTCAGCAGCACCTCAGACGCATGGGAGACCTGGAACGGCTGATCGCCAAGGTGGCGGCTGGCAAGGTCAGCCCCAGGGAAACGGTACATCTGAAGAATGCCCTGGAAACGCTCCTGCCCCTGAAAAATAAGATTACCCCGGTGGAGGAACCCGCCCTGTCCCGATTGGGGGACGCCATAGATCCCTGCGACGCCTTGAGGGACCGGATCAAACAGGTATTGCTTGAAGAAGCACCTGCCGGTATTGGCAAAGGTGACACCATAGCTCCCGGGTTTTCGGAAGAACTGGACGAACTTCGCGGCCTTGCGCGTTCCGGAAAGGACTATTTGGACCAGATGCTGAAGCGGGAATCGGACCGCACAGGTATCCCCTCCCTGAAAATTGCCTCCAACAACGTCTTCGGGTATTACATAGAAGTCCGCAATACGCACAAGGACAAGGTCCCTTCAGAATGGATCCGCAAACAGACTCTGGTAAATGCTGAACGCTATATCACAGAAGAACTCAAGGAATACGAGGCAAAGATCCTGGGGGCTGAAGAACGGATCCTGCAGCTGGAACAGCAATTGTTCGAGCAACTGGTCGTATGGATGCGGGAATACATTCAGGATGTACAGGAAAATGCCAGGCTTGTGGCACGGCTGGATTGCCTGTGCGGCTTTGCACAACTCGCGAGGGAAAACCGGTATGTAGCCCCCCAGATGACGGACGCCACGGACCTGAACATCACCCAGGGCCGGCATCCGGTGATCGAACGCCAGCTTCCCCCGGGGGAATCCTACATCCCTAACGACCTGCTGCTAAACCGGGAGGACCAGCAAATCATCATGATTACCGGGCCAAATATGAGCGGAAAGTCCGCAATCCTTCGGCAGACCGCCCTGATCGTGCTCCTGGCCCAGACCGGAAGCTTTGTGCCGGCCGAGGCCGCTACCCTGGGCATCGTGGATAAGATCTTTACCCGGGTGGGTGCCAGTGACAATATCTCCCTGGGGGAATCCACTTTTATGGTGGAAATGAACGAGGCAGCCTCCATCCTTAACAACCTCTCGGATCGCAGCCTGATCCTTCTGGATGAAATCGGCCGGGGAACAAGTACCTATGACGGGATTTCCATAGCCTGGGCCATTGCAGAATTCCTGCACGAACATCCCGCCCGGGCCAAGACGCTCTTTGCCACCCATTACCACGAGCTGAACGAAATGGCGGCTACCTTTTCCCGCATCAGGAATTTTAACGTCTCTGTAAAGGAGTTAAAGGACAAGGTACTCTTCCTGCGGAAACTGGAACCGGGAGGCAGCCAT
>CBDUBB010000250.1:0-4195 GCA_965365265.1 uncultured Flavobacteriaceae bacterium | reverse complement strand
CCCCGATGAGAGCTTTGACGCGGCGACGGTAGCCTTCGGAGTCCGCAACTTTGAAAACCTGGAAAAAGGTTTGTCCGAGATCTACCGGGTCCTCAAACCAGGGGGTATGCTTGCCATTCTGGAGACCTCCGTTCCCGAAAAGCAGTTTATCCGATGGGGGTACAACCTCTACGGGCGGCATGTGCTGCCCCTGATTGGAAAATTGTTCTCACAGGAGGGAAAAGCCTATGCCTACCTGTCGGAATCTGCCGCAGCCTTTCCGCATGGGGAGCAATTCAACAATATTTTGGGAAAAATCGGGTTTATAGGTATGAAACACGAGCCGCAGACCTTTGGGGTCGCTACTATTTATACCGCCACGAAATGATGAGACAGATCTGGTTGCTTCTTATTGCCCTTTCCCTGGGACAGCTGGCAATGGCTCAGTTCAATGAAAAGCCCATTCTCAACCTGCAGAACGAAGACAGGAAATTCCTGAACTGGGGGTATTTTCTCGGGTTTAACCAGTACGACTTCAAGTTCTCATACAAAAACGACCTTCCCGACGTGCTGGTCAGCAAATCCTTTGGCTTCAATGTGGGGCTTATCGGAGAAATGCGAATTAACGAATTCCTGGACCTGAGGTTTGAACCCGGCCTGTTTTACACGCTACGGGAGCTGGGTTTCCCTGGCTTTACTTCCGAAAATGAGGCGATCCGGGAAGTGCGGTCCACCTATATCAGTTTTCCCCTTCTGCTAAAGGTCAGTACCCGCAGGCTGGGGAACTGGAAACCCTTTGTAATCGGAGGTGCCGGTATGGCCCTGAACCTGGGCAGCAATGAAGATTCCCTGGATGACAACAGCAGCGGGACCTTCCGGATGAAACGACAGGTATTTAATTACGAACTGGGCTTTGGAATTGATTTCTACCTTGAATACTTCAAATTCTCCCCATCCATCCGGGGTGTATTCGCCATCACGGATGAACTTGTGCCGGATACAGACCCGAACAGTCCGTGGACGGGCAACATCGAGTCCATGAAAACCAGGGGGATCTTTGTAAACTTCACTTTTGAGTAGGCCCTGTCGGGTTTCGTCGTATCTCGTACAGGAAAATAGCCGAGGCAGCCGCCACATTCAGGCTTTCAGCATCCCCCTTCCCGAAGGGGGAAATTCCAAGGATTTTTTGAACCTGCCCACTGACCCCTTTTGAAATGCCATGGGATTCACTGCCCATTACCAGTATTCCCTCCTCAGGCATCCCGAAAGAACCCAGCGGTTCCCCCTCCATACTCGCACCGAAAACCGGGAGGCCACTTTCGGCCAGGGTCTGCTCAAGCGGAAGGTAATGCACCCGAACCCTGGCAATAGAACCCATGGTAGCCATCAGTACTTTGGGGTTGTAACAATCCACCGTATCCTGGGAACATACCAGATCCCGGATCCCGAACCAGTCGCAAAGCCGAATGATGGTCCCCAGGTTTCCCGGGTCCCGGACCCCGTCAAGGGCAAGAAGCCACCCACTGAAAACGGGCGGAACCGGCGGGGGTATCTCAAAGATGCCCAGCACTTTATTGGGCTGTACCAGCGCACTCACCTTCTTAAGGTCCTGTTCATCTATGTACCGGGCGCCTGTAATTCCTTCAACGGATTCGGTGGAGAAAAGTTCCCTGGGCTGCCATCCAGATCCGAGAAGTTCCCTCACGAGCTTCACCCCTTCAGCCAGGAAGAGTCCATTGCGGGTACGGTACTTTTTTTGATGCAGACTTTTTATAAATTTTAATTCCCTTTTAGCAACCATCCAAATAATGTAATTTTGGCTCTTATGAAGGCCCGCCGGCATGTTTTAAACCTACCCGCTAAAATAGGATTATTCTTTGTGGGGCTTAGTTTTTTCTCCTGCAACGTGCTTAAACGGGTGGAATCGGACCAGCTCCTGCTGACGGATTACAGCATTTATGCGGACAGCACCAAAGTCCCGGACAGCGACGTCAACAGCCTGGTCACACAAAAGCCCAATGCAAAAGTCCTGGGGATCCCCTTACGACTTCACCTCTACAATCTCGCCAAGGTAAACCCGGACTCATCCTATCAGGACTGGCTCTACCGCAAGGATGGACGCTACGATCGGCTGGTCAGGCTTCTCTCAGAGAAACAGGTGGAACGGCTCGGGGAGTCCTTTTTTGTATCCGGACTCAGCAATGGACTTAAGAAGGCCGGGGAGGCCCCGGCGGTGGTTGACAGTAGCCGCACAGTGAAGTCCCTTGAGCGCATCCGGGCCTATTACAACACCAAGGGGTATTTCAACAACACAGGAAGCACCCGTGTCGATACCACGGGGAAGCAACGAGCGGCCGTTCGCTATGACATTGACCTTGGAAAGCCCTATCTCATCGACTCCCTGTCCAGGGAGGTTGCCTCCCCCCAGATAGATTCGATTTACCAGCTTCACCGGGATGCCTCCCTGGTCCGGGAGGGAGATCAGTTCGACCTGACCCTGTTTACGGCGGAACGGGAGCGGCTTACCGATATCTTTAGGAATTCAGGGATCTGGAACTTCCAGGAAAGCTCGATCACCTACGATATTCTTCGGGATACAATCCTTGGCCGGGACGACCAGCTGATGGAGGTGGAACTCAATATAGAAAATCCGCGCAGCCGGGGAGAAGCCCAGGAGGAAATGCCTTACCGCGTTCACCGGATCGATTCGGTCAACATCTTTGCCGATCATTCCTTCGATGACACTCCGGGGGAACTGCAATCGGTCCGCTACGGGGAGGTGACTGTCTACTTCAAGGACAAACTCCGCTATAAACCAAAGGCCCTGGCGGATGCCGTTTTCCTCAAAAAAGGGAATATCTACCGGGATATCGACCGGATCCGGACCTACCGGCAGATCAACAACCTGAATACGTTCAGGTATCCCAACATCGAACTCGTGGAGGAAGCAGAAGATCTGCTGACCACCAACATTTACCTTTCCGCACGCCCCAGAAACTCACTGGCCCTGGATCTTGATGTCACACATTCCAATATTCAGCGCCTGGGTATCGGGGTTGGAGCGGCCCTTATCAAGCGGAATGTTTTCAAGGGGGCAGAAACCCTGAGCCTTTCCGCCAGGAGCTCTTTCGGACTTCTGAGTGATGATTCCCCGGAGGATTTCTTCACCGAGATCTCAGCCGATATCAACCTGGTCTTCCCGAGGATCTGGATGTTTCCCTTTGTCAATACCCAAAAACTCATCCCGAATTACATGCTGCCCCAAACCCGGACCTCCGTAGGTACGAGTTTCCAGAAAAACATAGGGCTTGACAAGCAGACCCTGAACACCATTTTGGCCTACAACTGGTCTCCGAATAATTCCACCAAAAACAACTTCGAACTGCTCAACATACAGTTCGTACGGAACCTGAATCCCGAAAATTTCTTCAATGTCTATCAGAGCACCTATGATCGCCTGGATGACGTGGCCAACGATCCTCAATTTCAGAACAATCCGGATCTGGCTGATTTTTATGAACCCACAGGGGATCCGGACAACCCGTTAAGGCTATCCATTCCCGATGGGACCACAGGTTTTACCGATGCCATCCTGACGGGAGACCTGGTCGGCGAGGGCTCTGAGGAATACGCCGAGGTATTCCGGGTGGAGGAACGGAGACAGCGGCTGACGGAAAACAACCTGATTTTCGCCAGTAATTACACCTTTACCGAAAACAACAAGACAGACATAAACGACAACAGCTTCCACCAGTTCCGATGGAAGTTGGAAAGCGCGGGGAACCTCCTTGCCGGGATTTCCAGGCTCATCCCTTTTGACGAGAACGCAAATGGGCAGGGACTCATCTTCGGGGTCCCCTATTCCCAGTACATAAAGACCGAGTTGGAATACATTAAACACTGGGAATTGACCACCAGTGACGTCCTCGCCTTCCGCTCCTTCGTAGGTATAGCAGTACCCTATGGAAACTCCGACAACATCCCGTTCCTTCGGAGTTATTTTGCCGGCGGCTCCAATGACAACCGGGCCTGGTTCCCTTATTCCCTGGGACCCGGAAGCACGAATAACCCGAACGACTTCAACGAGGCAAACTTCAAACTCGCTTTCAATCTGGAGTACCGCTTCCCGATTTTCGGGGATTTCAGGGGTGCCTTCTTTGCCGACGTGGGAAATATCTGGAATCGCGCCGAGCCAAGTTCCCGGGGTCTGGTAAAC
>CBDUBB010000249.1:0-4219 GCA_965365265.1 uncultured Flavobacteriaceae bacterium | reverse complement strand
CGAAAATCGGCTAGATTAGCCAAAAAAGGATGATAGATTATTTTCTATATTAATTTTCAATGTACTATTCACCAGTACATTACGGTATTTTATTCTAACCAAAACTTAAAGTCCCGTACGCGCTCCCTGCTGACGATAATCTCCCCTTCCCGGAACCGCTTCATCTTGATTTTCAGACGGGAATTCGTGTAAGCAATGATATCTGCAATGTGGTCGATGTTTACATAGAACTTCCGGCTCACCCTGAAAAACTGCTCAGGTGACAATTCCTGTTCCAACTGTTCAAGGGTTGTATCCAGGAGGTAGGATCTTCCATCCGTGGTTGCGGCATAGGTTCCCTTATTCTCGCTGTAAAAGCATTCAACCTCATCTGCCTGAATAATCTTGATGTGGGGTCCCACCCGTGTGGTAAACCGCTTTTTATACTCCCGTTCCAACGGATTTACCAGCAGCTTCCGGATATCCTCAAAATCCATCCGGACCGGACGATTAACCGGGCTCATATTCTTATACTGCGCCAGAGCTGCATTCAATTCGTCCTCGTCAATGGGCTTCAGGAGGTAATCAATGCTGTTGAGTTTGAATGCCTGCAGTGCGTATTCATCATAGGCCGTTGTAAAGATAATCGGGCTTTTAACGGATACGGCATCAAAGATTTCAAAGGAAAGGCCATCCGATAATTGTATGTCCAGAAAGATCAGTTCAGGGGCTTCGTTCTGAGAAAACCACTGTATGGATTCCTCCACGGAATGCAGGGTTTGAGTTACTTCCACTCCCTCCTGCTCCAGCATCCGGGCAAGGCGGCGGGCCGCCGGTTTTTCGTCTTCAATGATGAGTACCTGCATGAGGCTTTATTTGTATTTCTCCGCTTCCCTGCGGTCTTCTTCCATGTATTTGCGGATCTGTTTCTCTTCCCATTTTCGCCCTGTCAGCATATTCAGCCCGAAAACGGTGAAAGCGTGCACTCCAAGGCCAAAGCCCCAGAAAAGGGCCAGTTCAAAGGTATCCAATGTCAGAAGGGGTTGTCCCTGGGCATTGGCCTCATAAAGGAAATAGCCGATAATGAGGGTGTTGACCACAATGTAAACCAACAAATGCCGGTAAAAATCCTTGATTTGATCCAGGCGTTTTCTGGCGCGCTCTCTTCTTTCCAACTCGTCCATTGCGGGGGTTTTTGCTATTTGAATTTCTCCGCTTCCCTGCGGTCTTCTTCCATGTATTTCCGGATCTGCTTTTCTTCCCAGCGCTTCCCGAAGATACCATTAATTCCAAAGACGTGCAGGGCGTGGAAAGCCAGGCCAATACCCCAGAAAACAGGGGTGGACAGGGTAGCCCAAATGTGGATGGCATCCGTCCGCCACCCGCTCTGGATCATAATGGAACCCGCAATCACCAGGTTGACGGTGATATAGACCGCCAGGTGTATGTAAAATCCCTTGATCTGCTCGACGCGTTTTTTGGCGCGTTTCAGTTTGTCGTTGTGCTCTTCCATGATGCTGTTGTTCCCAGGTTATTCCCAGCGGCCCGTCTTTTCGTCCTCTTCCATGAACTCGCGGATTTTGCGTTCCTCCCAGTCCCGTGTAAAAAAAGGATTCCAGCGGAAGGTCTTTACGGCGTGGATGAGCAAGCCGATCCCCCAGCCAAACGCGGCCCACAAAAACCATTTGTAGTCCCAATAGGTGATGTAGTTGACTACGGCCAGCAAGGAGATTACAAAAATGTAGGAAGTCAGGTTTCCATAGAACTTCTTGAGCTCCTCCACGCGCTCCTTGGCGCGGATGTATTTGTTCTCTTTGTTCAAATCGTCCATGATAGTGGTCTTAAAAATCGTCTTTTGACATTAGCTCGCGGATCTTCCGGTTTTCCCAGTCCCTGCCCAAAATCAGGTCGTACCCAAAGGCCTTCAGTCCGTGCATGGCAAGGCCGAAGCCCCAGCCGATTGCAGGGAAAAGCACCCAGGCAAAGGAAGTGGTGCGCCAGTTGAGCCAGGCCAGGACAGGGATCACGATCAGGTAGGCCAGCAGGTTGCTGTAGAACCCCTTGATGCATTCTACCTTTCGGCGGGCTCTCAGGTAGCTTTCGGATTGAAGTCTGTTTTCCATGGTGTTGTTTATTGATGGTTCCGGGACAAATTTGCAAAGGACCCCTGGAGGGACGAAAATTTTCTGGCCGAATTGTCGAAATCGCTTTCCGAACCGTGGCAGTCTCTAGAAATCATCCCGTTCCATCAGCTCCCGGATCTTGCGTTCCTCCCATCGCTTGCCCCAAATAGGGTTATACCCGTAGACTTCCAGGCCGTGCATCAGCAATCCGAACCCCCAGCCAAAGGCGGGGAATACGGACCACGGAAAGTCTGTGGTTCGTGTATTGAGCCAGATCAAAAACGGGATTACGATCAGATAGGAAGCCAGGTTGCCGTAGAATTGCTTAACTGCTTCGAGTTTTTCCCTGGCCTTCTGGTAACGCTTGTCCCGGATGTATTCAGCACTGGCCTGTACCGTACCCACCTGGTGTGTCAGTATGGGCAGGGCCACCCGAAAGTGTTCGCCGGCCTCCCCGATCTCCACCTGGCGTTCGGTAAGCAGGCCATATCGCTGTCGGATATTCTGCAGGCCGACCCCACTGGACTTTTTGACCACCTGCTTGGGCTGGAGGTTGTTGGTGACCACCACATATCCGTCTTCCTCCTTCACGCTGATTCGCAACGGGCGGGCGGAAGTGACCACGTTGTGCTTTACCGCATTTTCCAACAAAAGTTGCAGGGACAGCGGTACAATCCGGGCCTCCGGATTAGTCGATTTCTCGGGGATCTCAAAGACAATACTATCCTCAAAGCGCATTTTCAGCAGCCGCACATAAGTCCGTGCAAAGGCGAATTCCTCATCCACCGGCACAAGCTCTTTGTTCTTCTGTTCGAGCACATAGCGGTATACCTTCGAAAGGGAGGTCGTAAACCGCTGGGCGGCATCCGGGTCCTCCTCGATCAGGCTGGTCAGCACGTTAAGGCTGTTAAACAGGAAATGGGGGTCCAGCTGGTTCTTAAGGGCGTCGAATTGAGCGGCCGCTTTCCCGGCAATTATTTTTTGCTCCTTGACCTTGTGTTCCTGCCGGTACTTGTAGTAATAAAGGGCGTAGAAAATGCCCGAGATCACCATGGCTATGATCAGCGCATTCACATAGTACTGGGGGGATTCCCCCTGTAGGAATTCGGCCAGGTCCATCCCACGGATACCGGTAAGTATTATGGCGCGGGCCACGAAGATAGCCAGGAGGGAAACTCCGATATTGCCAAGGATGCTCAGCAGAATACGGTTCCTCTGGAAGATCCCGGATCCATAGCGCCTCAACAGGTACATAAACAACAGGGCGTTTGCCATATAAATGATCAGGGCAAAAATCATGTGCTGGAGGAAATCCCACCAAAATGCGGGGCCAAACTGAATGGTGTTCCCGTTAAAGAAAGTAATGGCGAGAAAGATGATATAGAGCAAAACCCCTATCAGGGCCGCATTGATAAATTGCTTCAGAAATGCCTTCATAAGAGAATCACCGTGCGTGGTGCTTAAAGTTAGCAAAAATAGGAGCGATCCGGATCATTTGGTCGGGCCGGCACCTTGCATGCAACAAGAATACTCAAAAGAGGACAGACCGTCCCTAACTCCCTCTCCCAGCTGTCGGATTCCGGGGATGAATTGATGCATTTCCGGGAGAGGCACTACAGAACCACTCGTAATTTTTGTAATTTCAGTGGACCTAAAATCGAGGAAATGTACATTCCCGAGCCCTACCGCAATGAAAACCTGGAGGAGATCCGGAAGTTTCTTAGGAAACATGCCTTCGGAATCCTGGTCTCCACGGGTCCGGAGGGTCCCATGGCCACTCACCTCCCCCTGGAATACGAGGAAACGGAAATCGGCAACGGATGCATCAGGGGACATTTTGCAAAGGCCAACCCCCAGTGGACGTATCTTTCAGATGGTGCAGAAGTGCTCTGTATTTTCAATGGCCCGCATTCCTATATTTCTTCCTCCTGGTACAGGGAAGAGGAAGTACCTACCTGGAATTATATAGCCGTTCATGTCCGGGGCCGCTACCGGGTGCAAAGCCGGGAAGAGCTTTGGACCGCTCTTCACAGGATGGTATCAAAATACGAACAGGACTCCAGGGATCCTGTTTCGCTGGATGCCATGTCCCCTGACACCCTCAGACAAATTAGGGG
>CBDUBB010000248.1:0-4243 GCA_965365265.1 uncultured Flavobacteriaceae bacterium | reverse complement strand
AAAAGGCACGTGAGATATTTTTCCTGGGCCGCAATTACAGTGCCCGGGAGGCCATGGATATGGGAATGGTAAATGCGGTTATCCCCCATGAGGAACTAGAGGAAACGGCCTATCAGTGGGCGCAGGAAATCCTTGCTAAATCACCGATCTCCATCAAGATGCTGAAATTTGCCATGAACCTTGCCGACGACGGCCTGGCCGGGCAGCAGGTATTCGCCGGGGAAGCAACCCGGCTGGCTTATATGACAGATGAAGCGAAAGAGGGCCGGAACGCCTTCCTGGAGAAGCGCAAGCCCGACTTTGGTAAGAATAAGTGGATTCCGTGATCCTTTGAGGGGGCGCCTTTACCCGCCTGGCATGCTCCCAAACGAAAAAGAGCCCTGGCGTTAGCTGCAGGACTCCTTCACGAGAACACTATATGAAAATGAAAAAATTAACTCCTTGTTTTTGATTACGATGTAAACATACGGCCCTTTGTCAGGACCCGGAAGTTTTTGTTGTGAAACCGACTTATTCTGTGGTGTATCCTGAATTAGTGACCGCTTTCAAACTAACTCAGTCAATTTCGCGGGCGTTTACTCATCAGGGAAAAGCCTTCAGCACTTCCCTTAAAAAGGCATTTCCATCAAAATCAGGTCCTTCGGCCAACCCTGTGCGCACGATCACCAGATCTTTGGAAGGAATAATGAAAACATGTTGTCCCTGGTAGCCATTGGCCATGAACATACCTTGAGGGGCATCGGGATATTTCCCATCCCGGTTCAGCCAGAAATGGGCGCCATAGCTTCCCCCGGAATCTGCCGTGGGCCGCGTAATGTAATCCACCCAGGCAGGATCAAAGAGTTGCGTCCCGGCCCAATCCCCCCTGTGGAGGTACAGCAGCCCGAAACGGGCCCAGTCCCTTGTGGAGGCCCAGCCATAAGAGGAACCCACAAAATTACCACCCAGGTCGGTTTCCAGGATCATGCTGTGCATTCCGATTCGGTCGATAAGTTCCCGGTACGGAAAATCAAGGTAGGCCTGATCATCGTCAAAGTGCTTGCGCAAAAGCCCGGAGAGCAGGTTTGAGGTGCCGGAGGAATAGTTCCAGATGCTTCCCGGTTGCCCCAGCAGCTGTTTTTCAGCCTGAATGGAAGCCATATCCGGACTTAGGAACAACATCCGGGTCACGTCTGAAATCCCCGAGTAATCTTCATCCCATGAAAGCCCGCTCTGCATCCGGAGCAAATCGTCATAAGTGATGTTTTCCCGGTCATCCCCGCTCCAGGCAGGCAGGGGGACTTTGTCCGAAATATCGATCTGCCCCTGGTACTGAAGGATCCCGTAGAGGGTTGCCAGGACGCTTTTGGTCATGGACCATCCAAGGATTGGCGTGTCCGGGCCGAAACCATCCACATAGCGTTCTGCGAGCAGGCGATCTTTGTAAAGCACGGCTACCGTCCGGGTTCGCTGTACCTCAGGGTTTGAAAAGGCCTGGTCGATACCCGCCTGGAGCTGGGCATAATCGACCTCGGGAAACAGGGAATCCAAAGGGGTGTCGTGACCGAAAGGGTAGGGAAGGGGTATGGGGAGGCGTTCGCGCCTCGGCGTTTTTTGGTCGGGCGGCAGCTTACTTCCCCTGGGCAGCAAAACACTGCCGAGGCCCTCCCTGTAGACGGCCTTTCGTTTCTGTAATCCGTAAACACTGGCTTCTGCAGCAGTTTCTTCAGGGACAACTTCCTCGGACGCCAGGGATATCAGGGGTACTTCATGGTCGTTTTTGATTACGGATTCCTGGGTTCTGCCGGCAATGTAAACATTCGAGGCCAGGTTCTTTGCCGCATACCCGCTTATGATATTCAGTTTGGGGTATTGGGTGTAGAGCCCAAGGGCCAGAAGGGGAACCCCCAACAGCAGGATCCATTTTGTTTTGCTTATTCCCTTTTTCATTTCAAATACGCTATATTTCGATTTCTAAGATACATATTTAGGTTATGTCTCACAGCGGAATGGTCATCCCGGAAAGAAGCAGGGATATTGGAGATTTTTTGGTGGGCCGGCTTTTGCCGTTTCGCAGGAAACGGATGATAGGCCCTTTTATTTTTATCGATCATATGGGCCCTACCCAGGTCGGGCCTGAAAAATACATGGACATTGGGCAACACCCCCATATCGGACTCTCCACCCTTACCTATCTTTTTGAAGGGGAAGTCGAACACCGCGACGGGCTTGGGACCCGGCAGCGGATCCGCCCCGGGTCGGTCAACTGGATGACAGCCGGTAAGGGAATTACGCATACCGAACGCACCCCTGAAGATCTTCGGCAGGGGAATACCTTTACGCTGCATGGATACCAGATTTGGGTCGCCCTGCCGAAAGCGAAGGAAGGGATAGCCCCGGAATTCTTCCATGCCGATGCTTCCGAACTGCCCAAATGGCAACAGGACGACTGTACCTTTACCCTGGTGGCAGGATCTGCCTTTGGCCATGCATCCCCGGTCCCGGTCCATTCCGAATTGTTTCTTTTGGAAGTCAGGGCAGGCAAGCCCACTACCCTCGAATTTGGGGGGAAGCTGGATGGGGAGATCGGAATCATTCTCGTGGAGGGGGCGCTGAAGGCCTGTGCGCAGGATATTGAAAAGGGTAGCATTCTCTATTCCAAACCCGGTGATCCCTGTCGCCTGTCCGTGCTGGAAGGCACCCACCTTTTGATCTTTGGGGGCACCCCTTTCCCGGAAAAGCGTTGGATTGACTGGAATTTTGTGGCTTCAAGCCGCGAAACCATCGAGACAGCGCGGGAAGCGTGGAAGGCGGGAGACTTCCCAATGATGGAAGACGAGGAGAGTTATGTTCCCCTACCGGGCCAGTGATTCCCAATGAATATTTAGGGCCAATGCCTTATTTTCGTACGTAAATTCCAAAGGGGCAGCCCGTTTTGTGGCCCCGTGAAGCCAACCATGATGAAAAACCAACATGTTTTACGGATACCAGTCTACATCCTGATCTTTCTTCTTTTGGGGTGCAGTACCTACCAGCCCACGGTGGTGGAGCGCCCGCTGCCCTTTGGGGAAACACGGCAGGAGCTTACCCGTGAATACCTGAAGGAACGCTACGGACTTCCGGGAACCGATGCAGGCATCCGACCCCGCATGATCGTTTTACACTGGACGGCCATCCCCACCTTGCAGGGATCCCTTGAAGCCTTTGAGCCCGAGGAGCTTCCGGGGGCTAGGGGAGATATCCAGTCTGCCGGGGCCCTTAACGTTTCAGCCCATTACCTGATTGACCGGGATGGCACCATCTACCACCTGATGCCAGATACGGTCATGGCCCGCCACACCATTGGCCTGAACCATTGTGCCATCGGGATCGAAAACGTGGGAGGGACCTCTGAAACCCCGCTGACCGATGCCCAGTTTAAATCCAACGCCTGGCTCGTCCGGCAGCTGGCCGGCAGGTATCCCATAGACTACCTCATTGGGCATTATGAGTACACGGCTTTCGAGGGGCACCCCCTCTGGCTGGAAAAAGATGCCGGATACCGGACCGAAAAAACGGATCCTGGTTCAAAGTTCATGCGTGACATACGCCGGTCCCTGAAAGACCTTTCCTTTAAACCCGTACCCGAAATCCCATAACCATGAAAAGAATTCATACAACCCTCCTAGCAGCCTTTTTCTGTATTTCAATGTCCGGACAAACCCAGCAGTTTACGTCCCGACTGTACGAAACTTATGATTCCTACCGGGAACAAAGCCTGGGCAAGCGAAGGATCAAACACGAAGACCTGCAGCCCCTCATTGATGCCATCGGACAAAAGGACGGATTTGAGGTCCATACGGTGGGGCGTTCCATAGAGGGCCGTGCGCTGCGGCTTATCAGCCTGGGAACGGGAGATACCGATGTATTCCTTTGGTCCCAAATGCACGGGAACGAGCCAACGGCCACCCAGGCCATCTTCGACATCCTGAATTTCATGGCTTCTTCGGATTTCAGTGGGGAGAAGTCGGAAATCCTCAAATCGGTCCGCCTGCATTTCCTTCCAATGCTCAACCCGGATGGCGCAAGTGTGTTCAAGCGCCGCAATACGCTCAGCATTGATATCAACCGGGATGCCCTCCGGTTGCAATCCCCGGAAGGACGGACGCTGAAACGAGTCAGGGACAGCCTGGAAGCTGAATTTGGCTTCAACCTGCACGACCAAAGCACCTATTACAACGCGGAACGAACCATCGGGAGAGCGGGAAGTTCCCGGAATCCAGCG